>JAAVHR010000012.1 GCA_014799595.1 Clostridiales bacterium
GAATAGGAGATGGTTAATACAGCTAAAAATGAAATTAAAATAGCTGATAGGCTTTAGATAGTGCTTTATACTGTTGAAGTTAAATTAGAAGAACCAAGTGGAGTAACAGCAGGTACTATGATGTAGTATCAACAAGACTAGATTGTCTATTCTCTAATAATAATGTCCCATATTATTAGTTAGAAAGAAGGAATACAAAAGATGAACAGTTTTATTAGCTGGATTGGTGGAAAAAAGTTACTTAGAAACAAAATTTTAGAAGAGTTTCCTGAAAAGGAAACATTTAATCGCTATATTGAGGTTTTTGGTGGTGCTGGATGGGTACTTTTCTTGTTACAGAAACATGCAAAAATGGAAGTTTATAATGATGTGAATGGAAATCTTGTGAATCTGTTCAAATGCACAAAATATCATCCAGAAGCACTCCAAAAAGAACTAGAATTTATATTGATGTCAAGAGAGCAATTTTTTGATGCAAAAGAGCAACTAGAAGTTAAAAGTATGACTGATATACAAAGAGCAGCAAGATTCTATATCTTGATTAAGGAAAGTTTTGGTTCTGATTTACGCTCCTTTGGTGTTCGCTCTAAGAATATGGAGAATGCCATTGATTATATTGTGGCAGTATCTAAAAGATTGAATACCGTTGTTATTGAGAATCAAGACTTTGAGCGTATTCTCAAAACATATGACAAAAAGGATGCATTATTTTATCTTGATCCGCCATATTACGAAACAGAAAAGTATTACTCAGACAGGTTTATGCCAGAAGATCATGTGAGACTTAAAAGAGCATTGGAAAATTTAAAAGGCAAGTTCCTTTTGTCATATAACGACTGTGAGTATATTCGGGAGTTGTACAGCGATTATAGCATTGTAGAGGTTGACCGAACGCATAACTTAGTTCAAGGGGAAAAAAAGCCACGATACAAAGAGTTGCTCATCAAAAATTATTCATAACGAAAACCGTTATTTAATAACAAAATAATGAAAAATGTAACAAAACATGATAATGTATATCACAGGGGCATTATTATGGTTAGAATACATCTTTCAAGGCTTCTCGGAGAAAAGCGAATGTCTCAGAAAAAACTATCAGAACTTACTGGAATAAGACCTAATACTATTAGCGAATGGTATAATGAAATTACTGTTAGTTTGAGGGTGGAACATATAGACCGAATATGTGAGGTCTTAGAGTGTTCACTTGATGAATTGATAGAAGTAATTCCCAATAAGGTACCAAAAACAGGTAAATATCTGGTAATTGAAGAGCATGGAAACCGAAAGCCAAAGAGAAAAGGGTAATGTGATGAATAATCGCATCACCCTTTTCTCTTTTTGAAATCGGGAAATAATTCCCGAAAATTTTTGACAAAAAAAATGAGAAGTTGTGACAAAAATTTTGAGCGGCTACACCTTTTTTATAGAAAAAGCTTTTTCAATATGTAAATAGGAGATGATAAGAATGGATATTTTTGAAAGTTTTAATCAAGGCAAACTTGTTCTGTCTGGTAGAGTGAAAGAGTTTCAAGAAGTGAAGTGGTCAAAGCATTCCACTTTCGAAGGAGTAGAGCTAAAGCATATAGTTACTGCCAAAGATACAGATGGAAAGTTCAGCTATCATTTGGTAAGAATTGCTCCTAAGTGTAGCATTAAAAATCATATTCATGAACAGCAGTTGGAAACTCATGAGGTCATTGCAGGTTCGGGAGAATGTATAAATGAAGGTACGGTTATTACTTACCAACCTGGAACAATATCAATTATGCCAGCAGGCGTGGAACACGAAGTAAATGCTGGCATAGAAGGATTGTATTTGTTTGCAAAATTTATTCCGGCATTATGTTAAAATTTTCAAGAGAAGGGCATGCAGGGTAGCACATGCCCTTTTTGCATGAAAAACAGCTTTAAATTTTTAGTATAGAGTTGATGTCTTCAGATGTTGCCATATAGTAAAGTTGGCTGTTTCTTATCCAATTAACACCATCTTCCATTCAAAGGCAAAAACATATTTGCGAATCCATTCTTCTGGTATTTCTTTCGCAATCAGTGTTCGGGCATACTTTTTTTCTTCAATCTGTGAAAGAGCAGAGGGGAGCAGACAGAGATTGTTCCTTTTGTGGATGAAACACCTTAAATTTAATTATGATAGCATTGTCATTAAAAGAAAAGTAACAACAAAGGAAACCGAAAAAGGAAAAGTTCACTTTTTAAGCATCATACTTTTCATAAAGGTCGGAAATCCATATATAGAAATGTTGTTTATCACAAAATCAATTTACAAGGGGAAAAGTGTATTATAATATAATTTAGTTAGAGAAAATCTAAGGTAGATTATAAAGATTTGTAAAATAAAAAAACAAAATCCAAAAGATTTTGTTTTAAATGATTGCCATACGCAATCGCTACACAATAAACGTAGCATTTAGTTTTAAAATTTATTTTAACTCGTTGCGTTATTTTGAATGGAAATAACATCCTTATTATACCTCACTACATTAAAAAATGCAAGAGGAAAATAACACAACTCTAAAACAAATAAACAAACAAATGTCGTCTATGTTATTCTAGTATCAATAGATTAACATGAAAAGCAACATGATGTCAAATGAAAAATAGAAGTGGTATGACAAAATAATCATTAAATATTTGACAAGAAGAAAAATATGGTATAAAATAGCAATATTATTAGGTGACACAAAACAATGTTGTTTATTTGGGTAAAAAAAAAATAATGCATATAAAAGTGCATAAGTTTAATTAATGCATAAATAAGTGCATCAAAAATAATGCAAGGATTGTTTTGTTCATTTGGTTGCCAATATCCAAGGAAAAAGTAAAGGAGGAGTTAAGAATGTTTTATTTTTCTCCAGATATTCAATATATAGTAATAATAGGTGATATGAAAAATTCCCAAAAGATACAAGATAGAAATAAAGTACAAGAAAAATTAAAAAGTGTTTTGAAAGAAATAAATAAAAAGTACAAAAAAGATATTGCATCAAAAATTATGATAACATTAGGGGACGAATTTCAAGGAATTTTTTGTAGTGGAGCAAGTATCTTAACAATAATTGAAGAAATTCAAGAAGGAATGGAACCAATTGAAATAAGATTTGGCATTGGAGTAGGGAAGATTACAACAAGGGTAAATGCCAAAATGGCGATAGGAGCAGATGGACCAGGGTTCTACAATGCACGAAAAGCTATAGAAAGCTTAAAAGCTGATGAACAAAAAAATAAAACATGTCTGGCAGAAGCCCGTATTGAAATTGATGAGGATGAAAATAATGTTGCCATGCTAATAAATACAGTATTTAGTTTAATGAAAGTTATAAAAAATAATTGGACTAATAGACAGAGAGAAATTATACAAGAACTTGAGAAATCAGGAGGAAATCAAACAGAATGTGCAAAAAGACTAGGGGTTGCTCAATCTACAATAAACAGGGGACTAAATAGTGGAAACTTTTATGCATATAAAAATGCAAAAGATACTATTAATCATGTATTAAAGGAGATGGATAACAAAGATGTTTAAAAATATTATACTACTCTTATTATTAGGACATGTTATTGGTGACTTTTATACGCAGTCAAGAAAAATGTCAGAAAAAAAAGAAAAAAGACTTAAATGGGTGGTGCTGCATGGTATTGTTTATTTTATAATGATGATTCTTGTAAGTGTACCCATCATGAGTAACTCAATTTTTATCACTGACATAGCTGTTTCAATAATGCATTTGTTAATAGATGTTGCAAAATTTGTATATATAAAAGCAAAAAAGAGAAAGATTGATGAAAAAAGGATTTTTATAATAGATCAGGGAATGCATATTGTCTGTCTTATGATAACCGCTTACATTGCTGTTAAGATGGATATACTTTTAGTTGAATTAGAGTCTTTCAAAGATTTTTTCTCCGTATTGAATATTTCGGAAATAAATATTGTAAAATGGGTGCTTGCATTATTAATTATACATAAACCTACCAATATCCTTATACAAAAATTGACAAAAGAATATAAACCAGCACAAAGCAATCAGCTTTTTAAAAGAGACAATAATGCAGGTAGATTTATTGGAAGTATAGAACGAATTGTTATGTTAGTTTTAATCTCTTTAGGTCAATACTCTGCAATAGGATTTGTTTTAACTGCTAAATCAATTGCCCGATATGACAGGATATCTAAAGACAAGGAATTTGCAGAATATTATCTTTTAGGAACTCTAATAAGTACAATGCTAGTATTGATATGTGGACGATTTTTATTATAGTATAATTATATGCTTAAAAATTTTAAAATTGTTTTTAGTTAAAATTTGACAAAGATTAATTACCGATATAAAATATTATATATAAAAATTTGTAATTATTCAGGTAGAAACACGCATTTACTGCGTATTTTGTAAGAAAAAGTAACTTTTGTAAACGAGGATGCACACAAGTGCAAAAGCAACACTTGGTGTATTACAAACCTTGCAGCAGAGTGCAAGGTTCTACCTAAAAGGAGTGAATATATAGAAAATTTTATTATTTTATATAATATAACTGTAGATAAAATCAAAAATATACAAAATTAGAAAGGATGGGAACGTATGAGTAGTGATAAAACACAATTAAAAGATGACTATAACATAGGGCTTGACATTGGCACCAACTCTGTGGGGTGGGCAGTAACTAATCAAAATGGAGAATTACTAAAATTTCGGAAAAAGAATATGTGGGGAGCTAGACTTTTTGAAGAGGGAAAGCCTGCTGCAGATTGCAGAGTGTACCGAAGTACAAGAAGACGTTATGAGAGAAGAAGACAAAGGATTCGTTTGTTACAAGAGATGATGGAACCTATAATATTACCAATAGATGATACATTCTTTATACGATTAGAGGAAGCATTCTTGTGGAAAGAAGATAAGAAGGTACAAAAAGATTATATCTTATTTAACGATAAGGATTATAGTGATAGTGATTTTTACAAAGATTATCCAACTATTTATCATTTGAGAGAGTATCTGGTGGAAACTAAGGAAAAAGCAGACCCAAGAAAGATTTATTTAGCATTGCACCACATGATAAAGTATCGTGGCAATTTTCTATATCAGGGACAAAGTCTGGATACAGTGGACTCTGTGCAGAAAGCCTTCCAGTATTTAGTGGGTGAACTATATGAACAGTTAGAAGTGAAATGGCAAATAGGAGAACATTTTGATGATATTGAGATGATATTAAAAGATAAAAGTATTGGAAAGAAATCAAAACAGGAGAAAATTATTGGCATTTTAACAGAACAGTATGGAGATAAGAAATATGTGAAGGAAATTACTAGTGCCTTTTTTGGATATTCTTTTAATCTAACTGTTGTAATGAAAAATGAAGACCTAGTAGATGAAAGTGGAAAGCCAATTAAAGTTTCTTTTTCCGATAGTAAATATGAAGAAATGGAAGTTGCATTACAAGACCAATTGGCAGAACAATTTACTGTAGTAGAAGCACTGAAACAAATATATAGCTGGATAACCATGGCAGATATACTAAAAGGTGAAGAATATTTGTGTAAGGCTATGGTGGGAAAATATAAAGTACATAATAAAGAATTAAAAGAATTAAAGGAAGTATTTAAGAAATATTTATCGACAAAAGAATATAGAGAATTTTTTAGAATAGAGAGAAAAGAAAAAGATAAATATTTACCATGTTACACCAATTATATTAAAGGCACAGGAAGATGTTCCAAGGAAGATTTATATAAAGAAATAAAAAGATTATTAGAAACAGTGGCAAAAGAAGATTCTGTTTACCAAAATATTTTGGAAAAAATGGATAGAGGAGAATATTTATCCAAACAAAACGAGGTAACTAATTCTTATGTACCTTTTCAGCTAAATGAGAAGGAAATGAAAATAATTATAGATCAGCAGGGAGAATTTTATCCAGAATTAAAGGAGAATAAGGACAAGATTATGAAACTTCTTACTTTCCGAATCCCTTATTATGTAGGCCCATTAAATCCACAAAAACCACAAAAAAATAGATTTTCTTGGATGGAGAAAAAAGAGGGTAAGAAAAACGAGAAAATTTATCCGTGGAATTTTTATGATGTAGTGAATATTGATGCAACAGCAGAAAAATTTATTACTAGAATGACAAATTTTTGCACCTATTTGCCAGAGGAGAAGGTGGTGCCAAAATGCTCACTTCTTTATTCGGAGTATGAAGTATTGCAGGAATTGAATAAAATACGTATCAATGGTAAATTGATTCCGTTAGAGTCTAAGAATAAGATAATTGATGAAGAGTTTAAAAAGACAAAGAGAATAACGAAACAAAGATTACAAAAATGGTTACAACGAAATCAGTATGGACAGACCAAAACCCAAGATGGTGCTGTTAATATTGATGAAAATACTTATGAAATTACAGGATTCCAGAAAGAGGATGAGTTTGCTTCTTCCTTAGGTTCTTATATTAATTTTACTAGAATTTTTGGTGAAATCACAGAAGAAAATAGACAAATGATAGAAGAAATTATATATTGGCTGACTGTTTTTGAAGAAAGAGATATTGTCAAGAGAAAAATAAAACAAAAATATGGAGAGCGGATTAGTGACAGCCAAATGAAACAGATTTTGAAGTTAAGATATATTGGGTGGGGAAGTCTTTCAGAGAAATTTTTAAATGGTATTAGAGGAACTTATAAGAATGAAAAGAAAACCATTATGGAAATTTTAAGAGAACATAGAGGAAATCTAAATTTGATGCAGATTATCAATGATAAAGAAATGGGATTTAAAGAAATTATAGAGAAGTATCAGAAACCTCTAAATGGAGATGAAGATTTATTAGAGCTAGTGGAGAAACTCCATGGTTCTCCTGCAATCAAACGTGGAATCTGGCAGAGTATGCGTATTGTGAACGAGTTAATCCATATTATGGGAAAAGAGCCAAAGAATATTTTTATTGAATTTGCAAGGGAAGAAGGAGAGAAGGTTCGTACCAGCAGCAGAGCACGTCAGTTACAAAGATGTTATGAAAAGTTGAAAGAAGAAATTAGCGATTATAATGTAGGATTAGAAAAAGACTTAAAGGATATAAAGACACAAAATAAATTGAATGATGAAAGAGTATTTTTGTACTATTTACAACATGGAAAAAGTCTCTATTCTGGTGAAAAGTTAGATATTGACATGTTGGATAAATATGAGGTTGACCATATTATTCCACAATCAGTAATTAAAGATGATAGCATTGAGAATAAGGCATTAGTTTTAAAAATTGAGAATCAGAAAAAGGGAAATGGACTGGTACCGTCTGAATATCAAAACAAGCAAAAGGCAACTTGGAAAAAGTTATATGATAGTGGTTTAATGACAAAAAAGAAATATGATAATCTTTTAAGAGAAAGTTTAGGTTCCAAGAAAGAACAGAAAAACTTTATCCGCCGTCAATTAGTGGAAACAAGGCAAATTGTTAAACATGTAGCTAATTTATTGCAGGAGTATTATAAGAATGCTACAGTTGTAGAAATTAAAGCAGGTTTAAACAGTGATTTACGGGAAATGTATACACAGGAAACAAAGGACGATCAAGGTATTTTTAGAGAAAACAGAGATTGCTATACTTTGTTAAAGAGCAGAATCTTAAATGATTTTCATCATGCTCATGATGCTTATCTTACTTCTATTATTGGATTGTATATTAAAGCAGCTTTTCCAAAGATGGAGGAGGAAATCGACTATAAGGATTTTAAAAAGTATTATGGAGCAGACAAAAATGTAAATAAGAAAAAATTTGCCTATGTACTGTCAAAGTTTCAAGAGAGTATTCCAGATAGAGAAACTGGTGAAATTCTTTGGGATGGCAGCAGGAAATTGGAGTACATAAAGAAAATATTTGGCTATCGGGATTGTATTATTACAAAGAAATTAGAAGAAAATACAGGTGCTTTCTATAATGAAACAATTTATCAAAAATCTGGTGAAAAAGAAAATACAAAACTTGTACCGCTAAAGAAGGGATTAGATGTAAGGAAATATGGAGGTTATCAGGGAGGAGAAGCAGCCTATTTTGCTTTAGTGTCTTATCAGGATAAGAAAAAGAAAAAAGTTATATTGCAAGGTATTCCTATTATCACAGCAAAGCAGATTGAAAAGAAAAGTCTGCAATTAGAAGATTATTTAAAAGAAGTATTAGGGGTATCTGTATTAGAAATTTTAAAGGAAAAGATAAAAAAGAATCAACTAATCGAAATTGATGGCAGTCGTTTTTATCTGACAGCGGCAAAGGAAGTAGTAAATGCCAAACAGTTTATTTTGGATGGTAAGCATCAAAAATTCATGAGAACCATTTGCATGATAGACAAAGAGGATTACTCTGGACATATTTTGAAAGAAGTAGAAAAGTCTATGAATGAACTTTATGAATACTATAAAGAGAAAATACATAGCCAATATAAAGAATATGAAAGTATTGTTGAAAAAATAGATCAGTCTAACGTATTTCAAAGTATAGAATGTGGCAGTGTGGAAGGAATAAGATGGAAAGGACAATTTTTAAAGGAATTGTTAAAGATTACAAAAGCAAATCCAGAATGTGCAAATCTAAAGAAGTTTGATAAAAAATTTTCAGTACAGACAGGAAGAAAAAATGGTTATTCAATAAAACCTAATACAACCTTTATTGAACAATCCATCACTGGACTTTACGAAAGGAGATTTACCATTTGAGTTGGAGAACAGTTGTTATACAAAGCCATGCAAAATTAAATTATAAAAAAGATTTTCTTTTGGTGAGGACAGATGATGTGAAGATGATTCATTTGTCTGAGATTCATACCATCCTTATAGATTCCACACAGGTATCCTTAACTTCTTACCTATTGTGTGAACTGATGAAACGAAAGATAAAAGTGGTGTTTTGTGACGAAAAGAGAAATCCGCAAAGTGAACTAGTTCCATATTATGGGAGTTTTCATACCAGCAAAAATATAGCAGAGCAGATACATTGGGATAATGCCTTTGCGAAGCTGGTGTGGACTCACATTATAGGACAGAAAATTACAAATCAGGCAAATTTGTTAGAAAAACTGGGATTTGAAACCCATAGAAAATTGCGGGAATATGTGGAACAAATGGAATATTTTGATGAAACGAACAGGGAAGGTCATGCAGCAAAGGTGTATTTTAATTCTTTGTTTGGAAAAGATTTTTCCAGAGAGGATTACAATCACATCAATGCAGCCTTGGATTATGGATATGCTATTTTGTTGTCAACATTTAATAAAGAAGTTGTGAGCAATGGATATTTGACTCAGATTGGTATTAAACATACAAATGAATATAACTATTTCAACTTGTCTTGTGATTTTATGGAGCCTTTTCGCATTATTGTGGATGAGTTTGTCTATGAAAATATGGGGCTGGAATTGACACCAGAACTAAAAATGAAGTTAGTTGATTTACTAAACAAAAAAGTTCTTTATTGTGGGAAAGAATACTATTTGTCAAATGTAATTCAAATGTATGTGAAGAAAATTTTTGATACACTAAAAGATTCTAATATGGAATCTTTAGTACTATATGAATTTCAATGAGTTACCGTTTTATGAGAGTAATTGTATTTTTTGATTTGCCCACACTTACAGTAGAAGACAAAAAAGAATATTTGAAATTTCGAAAATTCCTATTACGGGAAGGATTTATTATGATGCAGGAATCAGTGTACACCAAACTGGTTCTAAATGGAAGCACTGCCAATCTTGTAAGAAATAAGGTGAGAAAGAATAAACCAAAAGCAGGATTGGTGGAGATGCTTACCATTACAGAAAAACAGTATAGTAGTATAGAATACATTTCTGGAACGGCACAGCAAATGGTACTAGAGACAGATGAAAGGCTGATTATTATATGAAAATGCGTATTTTCTCCTTTGAGACGGAGATTTGCTTTACAGATGATTTTGTTGATGTGATTCAGGTGGAAAATCATAAACTGTTTGGAAATTTGGTGAATAGTATATACAAAATGTCCAATGGAGTGGAGGAAGGGATTCAAGAGCATATTGTTTTGGAAGAGGATGAGAAAATATTGAACTTCTCAAAGGAAACCATGTTTATTATGGACTTTATGAACTTTGACTTCAATCAACGGAAGATTCAAAATGCATTATATCGCTATGTGGAGGAGGTATATAATTTAGAATATGAAAGATTTGATAGTTTTCAAACTTCTTTTTACAATTTGAATTTGGATATGTTTGATATTTTGGTGGAACTTCCCTTTGAATATGAATGTAAAGAGAATATTGAGGTACAGGACTATCTGAAAATGATTGGATTGAAAATTAAGCAGCATGGAGAACAAACTGTACTGGAGAGATTACTACTTATTATGGATGTGATACATTATTTTCGACTTGCAAAGGTATTATTTTTAGTGAATGTAAAATCTTTTTTAGAAAATGAAGAGTTGGTGGAACTTTATAAATATTCAAAATATAAAAAGATATCTTTAATCATACTAGAATCAGGGATAGAGGTAAAACCAGTTGATTATGAAAAAATTTTGTTTATAGATAGTGACTATGATGAAATTTTATTGTATAATAATAGGTAAGTAGTATATTTCTTTTGAAAAGAATATTAAAAAGATTTTTTGTTAAAATGTAATAAAAAAATGGAAAGATCCTATTCAAAATACAGGAATTTCGTTGGATTCTTAGGACTTAAAAAACAAATTGAGGTTTTAGAGTTGTGTTATTTTGAATGGGAATAAAACTCACACACGGAGCATACGCAAAAGCTGGCAGTTTTAGAGTTGTGTTATTTTGAATGGGAATAAAACACAGGCTGACAGGTGAAGACATTGAGGCGGGTTTTAGAGTTGTGTTATTTTGAATGGGAATAAAACAAAGTTTTGGCATATCCTAACTTGTCTGCTGTTTTAGAGTTGTGTTATTTTGAATGGGAATAAAACAGCTTGCTGAATAAGGAGATTTTGACAAGCGTTTTAGAGTTGTGTTATTTTGAATGGGAATAAAACAAAAATAAACAAAACTTAACATAACTAGTCGTTTTAGAGTTGTGTTATTTTGAATGGGAATAAAACATCTGGATTTAGGAGTACAGCCGCTTCATCGTTTTAGAGTTGTGTTATTTTGAATGGGAATAAAACCAATGCTTGNAGTTTTTAGCAAGCACGATAGTTTTAGAGTTGTGTTATTTTGAATGGGAATAAAACTTGTGAGTTATGTCTTGCAATTTTTGAAGAGTTTTAGAGTTGTGTTATTTTGAATGGGAATAAAACTCATTCCTGACCGTTTCGGCTTTATGCCCAGTTTTAGAGTTGTGTTATTTTGAATGGGAATAAAACGATGAAAAATCTTTCATGATTAGAGAGAATGTTTTAGAGTTGTGTTATTTTGAATGGGAATAAAACAAGTGCTGTTGAAAAAAATTACACAATGTTGTTTTAGAGTTGTGTTATTTTGAATGGGAATAAAACTTTATCACATTCCTTTTTTTGTATATGTTAGTTTTAGAGTTGTGTTATTTTGAATGGAGAGTAAAACGAAGGAATTAGATAATTGGTTTAACTGATAGGAATATAAATGAGTTGTCTAGAAAAAATTACAATAAAGAGAGTTTGTGCTATGAATGTAAGTATAACATAAAGCAAATAGAGCGATTGTCAAATTTCAAATGTTCAAGATAATCTAACAATTAATTGAATATTATCACAAAAAAATGAACAAACGATTAAAGTTTACGTTTAAAAATGTGATTTCAGCGGTTTGGGAATAGTATTGCAAGTTTTATAAGCATTGAATTTTGGCAATCGTATATCTGCCTGTTATTGGATTAGCAAGGTACATAGCTATGATTTATAGATAAGGTTTGAGTAATAAAATTTATGATATATGGTATAAAAAACCTAAACCTAATTTACTGGTGATAATGTGACATAAAATCAGCCAAATGATTCATAGCTTCCTCCAGAACTTCTTGTCTTGGAAGATAAACAATTCTAAAGTGGTCAGGTTCTTTCCAGTTGAATCCGCCACCATGTACAACAAGAACTTTCTTTTCTCTTAGAAAATCCAGAGCAAATTTTTCATCATTCACAATATTGAACTTTTTTATATCAATTTTTGGAAAAGCGTAGAAAGCTGCTTTTGGTTTTACTACACTGATTCCAGGTATATCATTTAAAGCATTATAAATAAGTTCTCTTTGTTCATAAATTCTTCCACCTGGTACAATATAGTTATTTACACTTTGATAGCCGCCAAGTGCTGTTTGTACAATGGATTGTGCTGGGACATTGGAACATAAACGCATATTAGATAACATGTTAATGCCTGAAATATAGTCTTTTGCAAGTTCCTTATTCCCACTTAAAATCATCCAGCCAATCCGAAAACCTGCAATCATGTGGGATTTAGACAAGCCGCTGAAAGTTACACAAAACAAATCAGGAGCAAGGGAAGCAATGGAAATATGTTCTTCTCCATCCATAACCAAACGATCATAAATCTCATCAGAAAAAATAATTAATTGATTTTGTCTGGCAATTTCTACAATTTCTTCTAATAACTCTTTTGGATATAGAGCACCTGTTGGATTGTTTGGATTGATTAGTACAATGGCTTTCGTTCGGTTTGTAATTTTTTTTCTGATATCATCCAAATCAGGGTACCATTCAGCAGTTTCGTCACAAATATAGTGTACCACCTTACCACCTGCAAGTGTAGCGGTTCCCGTCCATAAAGGATAGTCTGGGGAAGGAATTAAAATTTCATCGCCTTCATCTAATAATGCCTGCATACATAGGCTAATCAACTCGCTTACACCATTTCCGGTGTAAATATCATTAATGGTAACATTAGGGATATTTTTTAGTTGTGCATACTGCATAATGGCTTTACGAGCCGAAAATAGTCCTTTGGAATCAGAATATCCTTCGCAATCTGGTAACTGTTGACGCATATCATATATTACTTCATCTGGAGTACGAAAACCAAAAGGTGCAGGATTTCCAATGTTCAATTTTAAGATGTGAGTGCCTGCTTCCTCCATTCGATTAGCTTCTTCCAATACAGGTCCACGTACATCATATAAAACATGATCTAATTTTTTTGACTTAGTAAATGCTCTGGTTTTGGGTATGTCCATGATATTTTCATCCTTTCTGGTATTTTTTTTGGTATAAGTTGAAATTGAATTGTTAATAACCGGATTTTGAACTTTTTCTTGTAAGGACAAATTTGTTCTGTTGTCTGAAGCTCCTGACAGCCATTCTGGACTAACCTCCAAAACAGTTGCCAAAGCAGATAAAACTTCTTTCCGAGGAATTGTTTTACCACTAATATACTGGCTAATATGACTCTTTCCCAGTTTTACATTCTGTGTACTTTCAAGTCCTTCAACTAAACGGATAACATCAACTTGTTTATAGCCTTTTTGCTTCATACATTCTTTTAAACGATTTGAAAATGTCGTCACAAAATCACATCCTTTCCTTTTTTACATAATGTTCAATAAAGTATAATTTTAAATTTTTTATAGTATAGCATAAAGTTCAAATTAGTTCAATGGTTTTGTGCAATTAATAAAAATAGTATTAAGCTAAATTTTACAGATTGTACCTCAACATTCTTTCAACAGAAATTTAATCAATTCAACATAACAGTTCAGATACCCTCATTGTTACAATTAAACTTATAATAGAAAAAGTTCAATATATAGAGATTGTTAAAATTAGGTATAGAATTTTGTATAATTATAAAATAATTAAGGATTAAAATATAAGGTAAAGAAAGGATGAGATAATAATATTCAATATAATATTGTCTCTAATAGTAATAGATGTTCTAATGATTTTATGGTATGTAAAAAGAAAGATTATAGTACCATTTGAGAGAATACGGCAGGTACCTTACAAGTTGGCAAAAGGAAATATCACAATACCTCTTACCGTAGAAAAAAGTAAATATTTTGGTGATTTTGTCTGGGGACTTAATTTGTTGAAGGAACATTTGGAACAGTAAAGGAAATGGTGTCTTTCTATACAAAAAGAGAAAAGCACATTGTTATTATCTTTATCTTCATGATATTAAAACTCCGCTTTCTGCCATTAAGTTATATGCAAAAGCGTTATCAAGAAATTTATATAACAGCAAAGAAAAAGAAAAGGAGGTGGCGGAAAATATCAATAGAAAAGCAGATGAGATTGAAGCATTTCTCATCCAGATTATGTAAAGTACCAATGAAGATTTTATAGAATTTACAGTGGAAGAAGAGGAGTTTTACTTATCAGAAGTTGTCCGTAAATTAGAAACTTATTATAGAGACAAATTATCTTATCAACATATTGAATTTTCTATTATGTCTTATGAAGATTGTCTTATAAAAGGAGATAGTGAACGCTTCCTCGAGGTTTTGGAAAATATTATGGAAAATGCAATTAAATATGGGGATGGAAGAAAAATTTCCATTCATTTCTCACAAGAAGAAGATTGTCAATTGGTTGGGGTTGTCAATAGTGGAAATTCACTTCCGGAACAAGAGATTTCTCACATCTTTGACAGTTTTTGGAGAGGATCAAATACACAAGAAATAGAAGGGAGTGGATTAGGTTTATTTATTTGCCGGAGATTAATGGGAAATATGAAGGGAGATATTTTTGTAACAGGTAAAGAAGATTCCATGACAGTAACCGTTGTGATACCTAGAGTATAGCATTTGACAATATAGTTATCCAGTTATATAATGATATTAAAAAGATTGGTAACTATTCAGGTAGAGACACGCATTTACTGCGTGTTTACGTAAAAAGAGTGAATATATAGAAAGATTGTATAGGAGAGGGAAGTATGCGTTTTATAATACAAAGAGTAACAGAGGCAAGTGTAAGTATTGATGAACAGTTATATGGAAGTATAGACAAAGGATATCTGGTATTAATAGGTATTTCCGGTACAGACACAAAAGAGATTGCAGACAAAATGATAAAAAAATTGATTAGACTTCGGATTTTTGAAGATGAAAACCATAAGACGAATTTATCTTTAAAAGATGTCAATGGAAGTCTGCTTTTGGTGTCCCAATTTACTTTGTATGCAGATTGCAAAAAGGGCAACCGACCTTCTTTTACCAAAGCTGGAAAGCCAGATGAAGCGGAAGAATTATATCAATATATTATCGAACAGTGCCGAAAAGAAGTTGCAAATGTACAAACAGGAGTATTTGGTGCAGAGATGAAAGTGGAATTGGTAAATAATGGACCATTTACTATTTTACTTGATTCGGACGAAATGCAAAAAAATGTAAAGGCTTAAAAAATGCTTAGGCAGTTGCGTTTTATACTTAAGATAAGTGTGTGACAAATTAAATATTACAAAACTGTTACAAAAAAATAAAAATGCATCTTGTTTTCTGCGAATATATATGTTAATCTGAAAAAGTCATAGTATCATAACTGCAAGCAGTTATAATTGTTCAATGACAGATCTAAAATCAAACCATTTCGGTAGTTATCCATTTATAAGAGTAACAAAGACAAAATAACGTGATGACATATCATGGATAAGCACAAAAATGTGTAGTTGTTTAGTAACGAAAGAAACATGAAATTGTAAGCAGAAAGGAATTTGCAAATGAAAAGATGGAAAAGAATACTTGGAGTTATTTGTATTGTGTTAGTATTTACAACAATGTTAAAAAATTATCAAATAAGTAGTCTGGGAAAGGTGAGAAGTGTTAAGGCAGTTTTTGAAATTTATCATAGTATAGAGATTGATGGAGTGACTTGGAGGTATGCACTTTTTAAAGAAAATATCCATCAAAATCCCCAATATCAGAAGTTGGATAAAGAAAATATAGCTACTTGTGTGAAAGTATGTTTAGAAAATACAAATGGACATACAGATATCACTATACCAGATACAATAGAGGGATATCCGGTTTACCGGATAGAACAGGGAGAGGGTATTGGCAGCAATGCAGTTACAATGTTAAAAATACCAATTACTGTAGAATGGATAGGAACTAAAGCATTTTGGAACTGGAGTTCTCTCCAAGAAGTAAAGTTTCTGGATAAAGGAAATAGAAATTCTACTGGAAAGGAAATACCAGAAAAGAAAATGTTTTTTTATCATATTGGTGATGAGGCATTTTCCTGTTGTGAAAGTCTTGCAGATATACCCATAAAAGAAACCATATTTTCAAAGGAAGATGCAAACATAGGACGAGGAATCTATAGTAATTGTAAGGGGCTTAAAAAGGCAAGTATATCAAGTACAGGGGAAAAAGCATATATCCCCCAAAGAACCTTTGAAGATTGTAATTTGGAAGATGGAATTCAGATTTCTGATAATATTAAGGAAGTAACCATTGAGGATTTTGGATTCCGGGGGTGTGAAATGAAAAAGCTGGAGATTCCTTGTGATTGTGTGATGGGGACAGAAGCCTTTTCAAAAAATAAAGAGTTGCATAGTGCAGAGTTTAAGGGAAATGTACAAAGTAAGGGAGAGAGAATATTTAAGGGAGCATTCGACACAAATGACAATACAGAACTTGTTTTTTCAGGAGAAGATATTGAATTAGGAGAATATGCTCTGGCATATTCTGGAATGAAAAATCTTTTGTTTTTAAATTCTAATGGAACAGTTTGTTTAGGATATCGCTGCATTTTAGAATCAGCAGTAGAAAACTTAGAATTCAAGAATAAGAATATATTCATCAAAGAAGGTGGAATTGAAAGCACAAATGAAAAATTATCCAAAGTAATTTTTGGAAACTCAGATACCACCTGTTTAAGTGATGGATCATTTTATTCTTTTTTATCTTATTGCGAAAATAAGCCATATTCAAGTATAAAGGAAATTCAGTTTCAATGTAAAAAAGTGTTTTATGAAAATTTATCAGGGGCTTTAACAGAAGAATTATGCAGGATACCAGTTTTTGGAAATAGAAAAATAATATATGGTAGAAAGGTAGAAGTGGTTAAAGGGATACAAGGAGCTTTTCTTTCTAAATTTTCAGCAGTTTATATAGAAAATCCTATGACAGTACATGAAGTTACCTTTACTGGTTCTAATCCGAAAGTATATGGATATTCCAAGCATAAAGAGATAAGCCCGGATTTTGCAATGATACAAAAGAGAGGGTTAAAACTTATTTATGAGGACTCCGAGATTATTAATACCAAAGGAATAGAACTGAATAAATTACATGTTTATACAGAATTAATAACAGGTAATGAAATAGAAATACCAATCGGAAAAATAATAAAAGAAGAAATACCTGATATGCAAAATGAGGAAGGTTATTTGCTGAAATATGGAGAAAGCATCCAGAATTTTGAAGGGACTATGGCTATAAAGGTATATTACCAAGATACTATGGATGAGTTGGAAATATTGGTAGTGCCGAAGAAAGAAAATAAAATACAGGTAGAATGGTCTGAGGATTATGGAAACAACCTAATAGAAGGGCAAAGTATAGATTTAGAACAGTTGGTCGAAAAAGTTAAGGTGTATTATAATGATGGAAGCTGGGTAGAAGAAGAGGCACAAGTGTTAGAATTAGTAAGTGGGAAGGTAACAAAAGGAAGGAATAACATTCAGGTATGTCTCAAGAGAAATCCAGAAATTGGAGATTCTTTCCAATGTGAAGGAAAGGAAAACCAAATTGAGAGAGTGGTAGCCTCTTACAGTGAAAAGGAAGTGTATCTTGGAGACAAGATAGAATTAGATAAAATTCGTTTAAAGGCAATATATGCTTTAGAGGATGAAAATAAAAATACAGATCTTACTTGTAAAAAGATTTCCAAAACCACCTTTGATTTAGCAGGAAAGAATATTATAAGGGTGTATTATACCGATGATATGTATAGTGATATGGAAGTACAGGTAAAAGTGGCAAAGCCTGTTAAGGTAGAGGCTGTGTACAAAGAAGACTATCCATGTTATGGAGTTGATGAAGAGATAAAGCAAGAAGCCGTAGAAGTTTTTGTGACTTTAGAAAATCAAAAGGTATTAAACAATGCACAGTTAGAAAAACCATATACAATAAATATTGTATCCTATTCAGATGATGCCATAATTGCAACAGTAACTTATGATGGTGTGAAATCAGACAAGTTCAAGATTCCATTAGTAGAAAATAAACTAATTTCTATTAGTCCTATCCTTAATAAGAATAGCATTTTAGAAGGGAGTCTGGTTGGAAGGGAACTAATTTCCTTTTTAAGATTAACTTACGAAAATGGAACTTCTGAACTAGTGAGTTTAGATGATTTAGTTCAAACCCAACTACAGGTTTCTGAAGGATATTTAGCTGTTGCCAGACAATGGAATACCATTACCATTACTTATATGGGAATAAAATGTAAAGCGGATGTGTGGGGAGAAGAGGATGATGTAATTAATCTTAACATACAATATTTAGGAAAAGACATTGAAATAGGTAAGTCCATTTGCCTTGAGGACTGCAAAGTGTATTTGGTAAAGAGAAGCGGACAAAAAGTTTTGATAACAGAAGGAATTTCTATTATTAATCCAGTTATTTCTGTAGTTGGAGAGAATTTGATTTATTTTTGTTATGGTGCATTTCAAGGCAATGTTAAAGTAAATGGCATAAAAAACAGTGTAGTTTCAGGGGATTCCCAAATTCTCTTCTCTGTAAAATCAAATAATAATAAGATTAAAACAAACAAAGAAATAGTATATAGTGTACAAACGAACAAAGCTGTGAAAATTACTTTACAAACACAAAATATTAGTAATATGCAATACCAATTTGTCACAAAGGGAAAAAACGTTAGTACAGAAAAATGGGAAAATGTTAAAAAAAATTCTATTACAATAAAGAATACAAAGGAAAAGTATGGTATACTATACATGCGTTATACCTTACCAGATGGCAATATAAAAACGGTACATACTACAGGTTTTTGTATTGATACCGTTTTACCAAAGACAAATATCAAAAAGAATCAAAGTTACCAAAAAGGCAAGAAAATAGTATTTTCTGATAATTGTGGTGTGAAATGGGCAAAGTTAGATGGAAAGAAGATTAAATCCAATACAAAAGTAAAGAAGGCAGGAAAGCATACACTTGTTATTATGGATAAAGCAGGTAATAAAATAAAGGTTCCTTTTCTTATCCGGTAAAGTATGACGTAGAAAAGCAATGTCCTTTAGGTATACAGAATATAGAAAATAGGAGGAGAGGGTATGTCTCTTGAAGTAAACCATTTGATAAAAAAATATGGACAAAAAATAGTTGTAAATGATTTAAGTTTTTCCATGAAAGAACCAGGTGTGTATGCACTACTGGGAACTAACGGAGCAGGGAAAACTACTACCATCCGTATGATCCTTGGCATGCTTGCAAAAGATAGTGGAGAAGTATTATGGAAAGGCAAAGAGCTTTCGTCCATAGAAAGTAATGTAGGATATCTGGCAGAGGAGAGAGGATTGTATCCGAAAGTAACACTTATGGACCAGCTTTTATATTTTGCCAAGCTAAAAAAGATTCCAAAGAATATGGCAAAAGAAAAGATAAAATATCTGGCAGAACGTCTTGAGGTTGAAGAATATTTATACCCAAAGAAAAAAAGGAAAACTGCTCCATTTAAAGCAGATCAGCTTTCTAAGGGAAACCAGCAGAAAATCCAGTTTATGGCAGCATTGCTATCTGATCCAGAGCTTTTGATTCTGGATGAGCCACTCAGTGGTCTGGACCCAGTTAATACAGATTTGTTTAAGAGTATTATTAAAGAACAAATAGAAAAGGGAAAATATTTGATTATGTCAAGTCATCAAATGGCAACCATTGAAGAATTTTGTAGCGATATTACTATATTAAATAAGGGAAATGCTGTTTTACAGGGAAATTTAAGGGAGATTAAGAAATCATACGGAAGAGTGAATTTATATTTAAAATGTGATGAAAATGTGGACGCAGAAATACAAAAGTTTTCTCTGCCTGTTTTAAATCAGACACCAGAAGAATATCATATTCAGGTAAATGGACAAGCCCAAGCTACGGAATTTTTAAATTATCTGCTTACCCAAAACAAATCCATTGTAAAATATGAGCTTCGAGAACCTTCCCTTCATGAGATATTCATCGAGAAAGTAGGTGACACCCATGAAGAAACCTAATATCAAAAATTGGAAGGAAATTATCTCAGTAAGTTCTTTTACCATAAAACAACAAACGAAAACCATGAGTTTTCAACTAACATTTGGAATTCTTCTGTGTATTGCCTTGTTAGGACCATTTGTGGCAGCGTATCTGCAAGATGATAAGGACAGTGAAAAACCACAGACTACAACCATAGAAAACTTATATGTGGCAGAAGATTTAGAGAGTGGATTGGATATTGCCTACAATGAGTTATCAAACCTTCCCTTTTATAAGAATTTGAAGATTAGCAGAGTGGAAATGGAACAAGAAAACCAGATTGAAAAGATAAAAGAGGAGTTGGAGCAGGAAAAAAAGAATGATATATTAATAGAAATTTGCGAGAAAGAGCAATTTTACATAAAGGTATACAAACCAAGGAATAGTAAACTTTGGAAAGGAGAAGGAGAAGCTCTGCTGGAAGAAATAGAAACTCTCTTAGAAGTGGCATTGGAGAAGAAAACAAATCTTACCAAAGAGCAGAAAAGAATTTTAAATGTTACCATAGATACAGATGTTCAGACACTTTCACCAGATGGCAGCAGGGAAGATTTAGAGGAACACAATGGTATTGCTTATGAAGAATATATGTATATTTATGGATTTGTCTTTGTCCTCCTTATGATCGGTGTATATGCAGGAAGTGTAATTTCATCCACTGTAGTAAGTGAAAAAAACGGAAAAGTATTAGAATATCTTCTTACTGCACTTTCTCCCCTCAGTTTGCTGTTTGGGAAAATTATAGGTGTATTTTTGCTGGTAATAGGAGAGCTTCTTTGTCTTGGATGTGTTGCAATGATTTCAGATTATTTGGCAGCTTTTATGCAGGGAATGGAAAAGAGTGTATTATCAGGATTGTTTCCAGATGCTATATTGCAAAGACTTACTTTTTCAAATGTGATACTTGCTTTGTTATTTGTCATTCTTAATTTGTCATTTTTTGGATTTTTGGCAGCCTATGCAGGAACAAAAGCAAGCAGGGTAGAAGAATTAAAGGATACTTTAATTATATTTTCCGTAGGAGAGTTGATTGGTGGGTATCTGGCAATGTTTTCTGCTATTTATATGATGGAGGAAACTACTAATGGATTTTTGTATTTTGTATATATGTTTCCGTTGTCTTCCTCATTCTTGCTTCCAGGAGCAATTTTTACAGGAAAAATTGATTGGAGGATTATCATTAGTGCAATTATACTCTTGCTAATTTGTATTTGGGCTCTAATTGCCATTACTGTGAAAAGTTATCAGACACATTTGTTTGTTTCAGGTGTGAAGAGAAAAAAGAAAAGAGGTGTGAAAAATTGAAGAGTGTAAAAAGAAACCAAGGAAAGCTTCATACGTTATTTTCTCAGTTTTTCCATGTCCTTTCCTTTACGGTTATGCAGACAATAAAAGGAAAAAAATATCTAAAACTAACAATAGGAATTATGTTTTTGCTTCTTGCAGTTACTTTTTCCGGAAGTATTATCTTTGTATATACCCAGCATGAAAATAAAGAGGAAAAGAACACTTCTATAAAGAAAGTCTGGATTTTGGAGGGAACTTTGGAAAAGGATTTTTTGAAATCAGAGGAGAATATAGATAAAACATACCAAGATATCAGAGTAAAAACTGTATCAAATATGGAAGAAATATCCTCAGAACAAATAGGAGAAAATGATATTCTTATTCAAGTGGAAGAAAAAGAGGAATCCTATTACATACAAGGAGTTATAGCAAAAGAAAGTAAAATTTCCAAAGAAGATGCAGGAGATTTTTTGGATGTGGTAAAAGAGAGCTTTTACAATAAACTAGTAAAAGAAAGTGGCATAAGCCAGATAAATCTGGAACTTTTGAAAAAAGATAAAGTAGGAAATGTTTATGAAATTGGAGACAGTGAGTTTGGCATTAAATGGATTATAACAGTTGGTGTTGTAATGTTTGTAGAAGTTATTATCTATTTATTAATAGCAATGTATGGCCAGTCCATTATGATGGAAGTTTCCAGTGAAAAGACATCTAAGTTAATGGAGACTATGTTGGTAGATGTATATCCAGAAGCCTTAGTATCTGGAAAGATTCTTGGAATTGCTTTTCTTGGGATTTTACAGGTATTACTTTGGATTGGTGGGTTGATTTATGGATTCGTAACTGGTGTCCTTCTTGGAAGTGTGTTATTCCCAGAAGAAAGCAGCAGTTACGGAATGGTAATGGAAACAACAAGGAGCTATGGAATTGATATCAATCTTACTTCAGGACTTCTTATGGCGATACTGGTTATCGGTCTTGGAATTTTGGTTTATTGTTTTCTGTCAGGAATACCAGGAAGCCTGATAGCAAAACCAGAGCATGCAGGCAATGTCCAGCAATTGATTCAGATGCCTCTTATGGTTTGTTATGTGGCGGTTTATTATGCCATATTTGCAGAAGAAAAGGAACTGCTTGGCTTTTTTCGATACTTTCCATTTACGGCACCTTTTGTGCTTCCAGGAGAATTATTAGTAGGCACTAGTAGTGTAGGTACTGGATGGATAGTATCTGGAATATTGCTTGTCATAGTTGTATTTCTTGGAATTTTGTCAGGAAAGATTTATAAATATAAGGCATTAAACAACGGAAAGTAGCGAAGGGGTATTGTAGTAATGACTTTACAACAGCTTAAATATATAATAATGGTGGCGAAAAAGGGTTCTCTTACAGAAGCTGCAAAAGAACTCTATATTTCCCAACCAAGCTTGACAAAATCTATAAAAGAATTGGAAAAAGAAGTGGGTATTTTGATATTTGACCGAACCAATAAAGGAATATCCGTATCAAAAGAAGGAGAAATATTTCTCGGTTATGCAAGGCAGGTTTTAGACCAGATATCCCTAATTGAAGAAAAATATAAAGAACCATCTAAGGGGAGACAGGAATTTAGTGTTTCCACCCAGCACTATTCCTTTGCAGTAAATGCTTTTATTGACTTAATAAAAGAGTATGGCAAGGATAATTATGATTTCAGTATCCGTGAGACACAAACCTATGAAATTATGGAAGATGTGACCCGTATGAAAAGTGAAATTGGAATTTTGTACTATAACAATTTTAATAAAGCAGTTTTACAAAAGATGATAAAAGCAAATGACTTGAAATTCACAGAGTTATTTACTGCAAAACCGCATATTTTTGTAAGTCGGGGGAATCCACTTTCCAAAAGAAAGTCTGTAACAATGGAGGAATTGGCATCATTTCCATATCTTTCTTTTGAACAGGGTGAGCATAATTCTTTTTATTATTCAGAGGAGATATTCAGTACAGTGATTCGTTCCAAAAATATCCGTGTACGTGACCGTGCTACCTTATTCAATTTGCTTATTGGATTAAACGGTTATACAGTGTGTAGTGGTGTAATAGATGAAGAACTTAATGGTAAAAATATTGTTGCTGTTCCTTTAGAGGCAGAAGGGGATATGCATATAGGTTATGTTACCCATCAACAATTACATATAAGCCAGCTTGGTGCATTTTATATCAAGGCATTAGAAAATTATACAAAACACATAAGATGAAAGAAAAAATGAAAGCAGTACTTTGCTATAGCTAAAAGTTATATCAAAGTGCTGTTTTTATATATTTTACTTTCTCTGTTTCCAACAGTAAAATAACTTTACCGAGATTATCAACATTTTTTGAAAATTATTGAAAAAAAGGAGAAAAATTATATGCTTACATCTATTATTGGTTATCCAAGAGTTGGAAAATTAAGAGAACTAAAATTTGTAACAGAAAAATATTTTAGAAGTGAAATTACTGTTGATGAATTGCAACAAACAGCAAAAGAAATCAGAAAAACACAGTGGAATATTTTAAAAGATAGTGGTCTTGATTTCATTCCATCAAATGACTTTTCACTCTATGATAATGTTTTGGACACAGCCAGCTTATTCAATATTATCCCTAGTCGTTACAAAGAGCTGGATTTGTCTGAAATTGATACTTATTTTGCAATGGCTAGAGGATATCAGGGAAAAAGTGGAGATGTTAAGGCATTGGCAATGAAAAAATGGTTTAATACAAACTATCATTACATGGTGCCTGAAATTGAGGATGAAACGGAGATTAGACTGGCAGGTACAAAACCTTTTGATGAATTCAAAGAGGCATCATTACTTGGTATCAAGACAAAACCGGTTGTAATTGGTGTTTTTACATTATTGAAACTTTTACGTTATACAGGTTCAAAAAGTGCAGAGGATTTTTCAGAAGAGATTATCAAAGCCTATTCCAATTTAATAGCTGAATTTGGCAAACTTGGCATAGAATGGCTACAGTTTGATGAGCCTTATCTTGTTTATGATTTGACAAAAGAGGATATTACGCTCTTTGAACGGTTATACAAAAATATTCTGGGCAGTAAGGGTAAGGTGAAAATTCTGCTTCAAACTTATTTTGGTGATGTCCGTGATGTTTATAACCAGCTTAATGCCCTTGATTTTGATGGTGTGGGTCTTGATTTTGTTGAGGGGAAAAAGACGCTTGATTTGGTAAAAGCAAATGGTTTTCCAAAAGATAAACTGCTGTTTGCAGGTGTTGTAAATGGTAAAAATATCTGGAGAAATAATTATAAAAAGACTCTTTTGATTTTATCAGAGCTAAAAGAAAAAGAAATAAATCCAGTTATCAATACTTCATGTTCTTTGCTTCATGTTCCATATACTTTGAAAAACGAAACAAAGTTGTCAACAGAATGTACCCGTCATTTTTCCTTTGCACAGGAAAAACTGGGAGAGCTGGCAGAATTAAAGAAACTTGTAGAATTAGATAAATTTGAGTATGAAGAGCCATTTATTGCTAATACAAGACTTTTTGAACATAGAGAGAATTGTTATGATGCAGATGTTCAGAAGAGGGTGTCGGAAATACAGGAAAGTGATTTTATACGCCATCCCCTGTTTGAAGAAAGGGAAAAGATACAGAAGGAAGAATTTAAACTTCCACAATTTCCGACAACGACAATTGGCTCCTTTCCACAAACTGCCGATATAAAAGCAAATCGGACAGCATACAGAAAGGGAGAAATCACAGAAGAAGAATATATAGAGTTTAACCGTAAAAAGATTGCAGAGTGTATTGCCATGCAAGAAGAAATCGGATTGGATGTATTGGTGCATGGTGAATTTGAGAGAAATGATATGGTAGAATATTTTGGTGAAAAGCTGAAGGGTTACCTATTTTCAGAAAAAGCATGGGTACAATCTTATGGTACGCGTTGTGTAAAACCGCCAATTATATGGGGAGATGTTTCCCGTACAAAAGCAATGACAGTCAGTTGGTCCGTTTATGCCCAAAGCCTTACTGAAAAAACAATGAAAGGAATGCTTACAGGTCCTGTAACAATTCTTAATTGGTCATTCCCTCGTGAAGACATATCATTAAAAGAAAGCACTTATCAAATTGCACTTGCGATTCGGGATGAAGTTTTGGACTTACAGGCAAATGGTATTAAGATTATTCAGATAGATGAAGCTGCTTTACGTGAAAAGTTGCCTCTACGTAAATCGGATTGGTATAATGAATATCTTGATTGGGCGATTCCTGCTTTCCGTCTTGTGCATAGTGGTGTAAAAGCAAAGACACAAATACATACACATATGTGCTACAGCGAATTTACAGATATTATTTCTGCGATTGATAATATGGATGCAGATGTAATTACCTTTGAGGCTTCCCGTTCTGATTTACAAATTTTAGATTCCTTAAAAGAAAATAACTTTAAAACACAAGTTGGTCCTGGTGTTTATGATATTCATTCACCAAGAATTCCATCGGTTGAGGAAATTCAAACAGCACTGAATAAAATGCTTGAAAAAATTAATACTGAAAAACTGTGGATAAATCCTGATTGTGGGCTAAAAACGAGAGGAGAAACTGAGACAACTGCCAGCTTGAAAAATATGGTTGCTGCAGCAAAAATATTAAGAAATGAAAGTAATTAAAAAATGAGAATATGTAATCCTTTCAAATCTTTGTGGGTTTGGAGGGATTTTTCTTTATTAGTATGGCAAAGTGTATAAGATATGTTGGATTTATTGAAGATGAATTTTCTTATTCAAATGTTTCATTCCTTTAACTGCTTTCTGATTCTAACCTATAGTGATAAGTGCAGGTTTATAGTTTCTGATCTTTGTCAGAGGGAATATATTGAACGATATCTTCTATCTGACAATTCAAAATCCTGCATAGGTCATTTAGTGTTTTTGTAGATACGTCTTTGTTGTGTTTCAAACGATGGAGAGTACTATTTGATAAATGATGTTTATTTGTTAGAGAATACCAACTATCCCTGGATTTTTCTAATGTTTCCCAAAATGGAGAATAATCAATCATATTAGTTCAATCCTTTCCAATTTTGTGCCAATTACTATTACTTTTATTTTTAGAATAAAATATATTCTTATACTTGAATATCTTCGAAAAAAAGAATATACTTGGAGGGAAGGTAGAAAAAATATAGAGCCAAGTAAAAGAAAGGATATATAAGTGAATGTTAAATTAAAATGTAAATTATTGGATATTTTATAGCGTTTTACATATATTTATGTTAAAATTATTATAAGTGAATATTGTATTTCTATTCATCTCATAATATATAATTAGTTAGAAGTGATGCCAATGTATTAATGTTAGATAGAATAAATTATATCAATATTTATCTTTAAACATTTTTCTTAAAAGTGAGGTGTATAGCATTGAAAAAAAGTAAATATTTTTTCTTATTTACCATTGCTTGTTGTGTGATTTTATCAAGTTGTGTATTGACATCTGTTTTAGCCTTCGAGAACTCTGTTTCGCAGCACAATATACATGTGCCAACTCTAGACGAAGTGTTAGAAAATGGATACCCAATGAATGACAATGGTGAAACATATGGAAAATCATACGGAAATAGTGTGTTGGAAAGTCCTGATTTGGAGCTGGCTGAAAATGAACAGGGTGTAATTGGTTATGTTAGAATGTCAGAAACAGACGGTGTTGATACACCAGAAGATGTAGTAGATTATAAAGCATGTGGTCGTTATGTTAATATGTATTTAGAAGATGGAGTTACAGTAATTGGTAAATTCTATGTTAGTGGTAATGAAAACTAAATTTGTATAATGAAAGAAGACTTAAATTATGAGAAGCAAAAAAATATCAATATTTACATTTATACTTGTTATTGTCTTGTCTTTTACCAATACAATGACAGCTTTTGCTGGTGGCAGGTCAGATGAGAGAACGATTACATTAAAAGGATATACTTATAGGTTTTGGTCGGTAATCAATAATCCAAGCACTGGTGAAATTTTTGCCCAAACAACTTTAGATGTAGTTGACAAAGAAGCTCCATTTCTAAACCAAATGGGAATAGAACCAGAACTAATTTTAGCAGAAGGAAATGATGGAATTATAGGTTATGTTCGGGCAGAAGACCTTGAAACAGACAATGTTCAAACTTTGGATGAGGCTATTGCTTATATGGATAATAGAACTCTTTCTTATAGGATTCCTTTGTATGCATCTGATGGGAAAACTGTTATTGGAGCATTCACAATTGGTTAAAAGTTTAGTGTTGTGTTTATAATTAATGTAAGAATAATTTAAAAATATGTATTACTGAAAAGCACAGGATATTAATGATAGAATGTATTAAACGCAAATCAAAAGAGGATTATTGAGAAAATGGACAAAAGACAAACACATGAGATTATTTTCCTTGAAGAATCTGTGAAAAATGGAAAAGAATAAAGAATAAAGAATAGGACTGTTACATGAGGCAGTTCTATTTTTTATTGTAAAATATATTCTGACAACAAAAAATGTTATAAAACAATAAGTATAACAATATACAACAGTTCAGCTAGGGATTGACCTGTTACAATATATTGCAGCCATTTAATAAACTACTGGTAATTAAGGAGAAACTTCTATATAATATAGAAGGGAATACAAGATTAAATGAACAAGGAGGCAGGACTATGGCAAGAAAATGCAGTGCCTTAAGAGCAGAACAAATTAGTGGAGGTTTTGCACAGGCAAAGAAAAAACTTGTGTTACAATTCCAAGGAAAAGATTATTTGGAAGAAGATATACTAGAGAAGGTAAAAGAAGAACTCTTGACCCGTGGCATACATGAAGAAGACATGGAAAAGATTGATATATATGTGAAACCAGAGGAAAAACAGATTTATTATGTTGTGAACCAAGATATTACAGGAAGCATGAAATTATAGAATACATAGTAACAGTGAGGGTATCTGAACTGTTACAAAACTCCCATGCCTCGCACAATTAGGCATCACCATAAATATATTCCGCATGGGAATGGGAGTTTCGTAAACGATGATGCACACAAGTGCAAAAGCAGCACTTGGCACTTATACGAACCTTGCAGCAAAGTGCAAGGTTCTACCTAAAGATAGTGAATATATATAATACTATAGGTTACTGTTCACTCACAAGATTGACACTTGCTGTCAAGCTATGTGCCAAGAATATAAAACAGCCAAGA
>JAAVHR010000013.1 GCA_014799595.1 Clostridiales bacterium
TTCAGAACATACTCGAGGATTTGCTTGACAAATCCGAGTTTTACAAGATTTTAGCCCTTCGCTTTGCGAATTTTTATGGGCTAAAATCTAGTATCTGTTCAGGTACTGAACAGATACTATAAAAGACAGAATGGGAGCTGTTACATACATAATGTGACAGCCCTATTTATAATGTATAATAAGTCAAATACCCCGCAGCAAGCTACGGGGCATGACATAGCTTCTTTTTAGCAAGTTCGCCCCAAGCGGCGGGGTATTTGACCCTCGCGGCAGTCGCCAAATGCGAGCAAGCTCGCACTTGGCTCGTTGCTTCGCGGGAATAAAGTCACCTAAAGCAATGGACATGGAGGTGCAAAAAAGATGTCTATAGACTTTAAATTTCCTCAAATAACGATGGAACTTTATGAAACAGACATAGAACCTTTGCAAAAATTTATGGCAAATGCAAAAATAGAAGAATTTACAGAAGAGTATTTAATTTTATATAATTTTGCAATAGATTGTAAGTATTCAAAGTGTATGCAACCAGAGTTAATTCGATATTTGCTGCCATTTTATTTAAAAACTATGGAGCAGGCTGTTCTATATGAGAATAAAGTTGCGGTAGATATTTATTATGAGTTTAATAATGCTGTATTTTTTAACCAAAAAAACTTCCAGTATGCTGTTGGAGAAAAATATTATCAGTATATTATGGAATATTACATTAACCAGACAATTAAGAAAATGGAAATGCAGAGTGTAGATCTGCTTGATTGGGTTTCTCTATTTAATACTACAGTTGCATTTTGTAAAAATAATATCCGGCGGTTATTCTCTGAAATTTTTAAAGGAACATTAAAAGTAAAATATTCATTCTTTCAATATCTTTCTGTCCTTTTGTTTAAAGAAAGTGATAATTTACTTGCTGTAAATGAATCTAGGGAATTTTGGACAAGTGACATCTGGGATTTTGATGATGGATATTTTTCAAGAACATTTTTTTGGTGTGATGATATTGTGGAATTTTTTGACAAAGAAATAAATAGAGAACGGGTGGAAGCCTTATTTAAAGAGGTAAAACCTTTCTTATATAATATTCTTGAGCCAGAAGTAGTTGACCTTTTTCGTGAAGAAATGAACCAAAGCTTTGTGAAAGGTGTTTTCTGTGCTAGAAAAGCAGAGTATTTGAAAAAAATAAAATGTAAAGAAAAGAAATATACATACTGGGATACCACCTTTTAGGTGTGACAAATAGAGAGAGGAGTAACTATGAGTAATTATTATGATAATGAATTAATTTCATTTTTAAATATAAATGAAATTAAAAATTTTACAATCCTTTCGCAGATAGATAGTATTATTGAACTTATGATGAGAAAATTTCAATTTAAATATGGGAGAGTCTATTTTAATGGGCTTAAAAATAAGAAGTATATAAAGTCAAATACCAACAATATATCCAAAGATGTAGTTTGGTTTATAGATGAATTGATTAGAGAGGATATTTGTAATGCAAATGAAAAGATAATTTATATAGGTGATGCTTTAACAGATTATGGATATGAATTCTACTTATTTGATTTACAAAAAGTTATACCTTATTTAGTTGATAATATACCACAACATCACTATTTTCTTTTTCAGGATGGAATTAAGTTAATGTATGTTTCATTTGAAAATGAAATTCAATTTGGAATGCTATGGGAAGGTGATATACATTCGTAAGAACTTATGTATGTGAGCAACTGAAAAAATTTTAATTACTCCAAATACAAAAATGGTAAATCAAAGTAGTGTTAGGTTTAAATATGACCTTTTCGACAGAATATCAAAAAATTTTAGCAGATATATAAAAGATTGGGGGAAATAAAATGTCATTGAATAACGAATTTATACAATTATTATCAGTGGAAATAAAAAATCACCACGATGATTTACTGATTCTTCGTGAGTGTTTGATAAAATTTAAGAATAATGGGATGGATAAAGATAGCATGTATGCAAATTTAGAAAAATTAAGAAGTAGAAGTGATTCTGAAACAGAAGATATTTTGTTAGATTTGATGGATTTTGTTGTTGGATTTTGCAATCCGAATTTGTCAATTTTTTAAAGAGGATTGAAAACTTGTGTATAAAATGGCAGTATTTAATGACTATTAATTAGAGAGCAGACAGTATCACTTGATTATCACGATGAAAAAATATATAATACTTTTAGAGTACCAAGCCGTAACAGTTTAGGTAGGTCTGCACACTTCGCTGTGCAGACCGTATAAGCGATTAAAACAGGAAAAGGAATTGGGCAATTTACATGCGAAGCTTGCCCAATTCCGTAACAGGTCAGCCCTCGGCTGAACTGTTACACCAAGCCAGCACGAAGTGTTTTTGTATGGATTGATGCTCATAACTATGAGGATACTGAACAGATAAGAAAATAACTAAGAAGGTAGAGGGAAAATACAAATGGAATTATTTTTTAAAGATTTAGGTTATAAAATTGAACAAGCAGTTAAAAAAGATGTGCAAAAAATACTTAAAGAAATAGGTGATGAAAGAATATATTCTGTTGCATTAGTGACAGATAGCGACTGTATTACATTATTTCTAGCAATAAACACTTATGAGTATTTAGAAAAAGAAGATAAGAAACAAATGAAAAGTTTTTACTCAGAAGAAGAAGTCAATAAAATAAGAGAACATTCCATTAGTCTTTCAAAATGGATTCCTGATGAATGGGGATATTCTGATGGAAAGGACAGCGAATTAGTTGAAATAAGCAAATTATTGTATGAAAAGGAAGTATCAAATTCCGAAGAATATGAAAAACACATAGATTTATTTTTGGAGACAGTTACCTCTGCATTTAAACATCTAATTGAATCGAAAATTTTTGGAGAGAATTCAGAAGAAATTACATATTTCATTTCAATGTCAGATGATGATAGAGCTCCCGACATTGAAGACCATTCAGCTAAGGTGCTTTGTTCAGAAAATGTATACAAAAGATTTCATGAAGAAATTTTAAAAGAGACTGAATTTTGGGGAAATTATAATAATTGAGTTTGAAAGATGGTAAATATAAGTATTTAGGTAACTATTCAGGTAGAAACACGCATTTACTGCGTGTTTTGTATGAAAAGTAAACCGATAAAATATATAAAAAAAGAAAGCAGTATCCCAAAATGTAAGGGAGGAGAAAAAATATGTCAGAATTAACATCTATGATGAACATTGGTAAAGAAATGGCAAAAAAGTTAACCGCTGTTGGAATTGATTCGTCTGAGAAACTTATTGAGATAGGTGCTAAACAAGCATTTTTAAAACTAAAAGAGAGATATCCCTCAGTTTGTCTGGTGCATTTATATACATTAGAGGGTGCGATTCATCATACTCAATTCAATGCCCTTTCAGAAGATAAGAAGAAAGAATTAAAAGAATTTAGTGACTTTTTGAAGAGGTAATGTTGGACAGGAATAAAATTTAAGAAATATATAAATAAAAAATTTTTTGCATACAAAGTTAATGGAGAAAAATATGGTGAAATTCCTAGTTTGTGAAATGGAGTAAATTGGGAGTTTATAGGAATCTATAGAAATTGGTAATATATAAACAATAAACAACATTAACGGAAAAGGAAAACCAAAACTGGAGGATATTACGATGAAAAAGTTATTTAAAGCAATCCGGCAGGAGAATTTGGAAGAAGTAAAATCTATTATTGAAAAGAACCCCCAATTAGTAAATTGCGTGGCAACTCCTCCACCCAAAAAGGATAACGGACAGTCTCCACTTCAGGTAGCAATAAAAATAAGTTCTTTTGAAATTATAGATTATTTAATTGTGAATGGTGCAGATGTAAATTTTATGGAAGCAGAGGATGATGATCCAGGGGTACGATGCCCTGTTTTGCATGATGCAATTAGAATGGTAATGATGAGTCTATGCTATAAGAAATTTGATGTGTCAGACCAGGGGATAAAGGTTGTGAGGGAGTTATTAAAACGTGGTGCAGACCCTAATAAAAGAGCATCAAACGGTTTTGATGCTTTGAACATGGCAATAAATGATGCGGAATATGTACTTGAGAATGGGATTTATTCAGATTGTTGGGAAAAAGCAGAACAGCAGATTATCAAATTATTTGATTTGTTGATTGAATATGGTGCAGATTTTGAAAGTTGGGCAAATCGTGGACATTTCCCAGAACCGGATCCAATGGAAATCAACAAAGTAAGATACTTAGATGATTTTGTGGCGAAAGAGGATACCATTCAAGAGTATACATTTCGTGGAAAGAAATATGAAACAGTAATAAAGGGAGATATAGATGATACGGCACATACAAGAGCTATAATGCAACGTTATTGTAAAGAGAGAGGNTTAATNTAGGAANATTTGCATACTAATAAAACATGAAACTACAATTGGAATTTGATGAGATGATATAGTGAAAATTGGTGTATATCAATTTGTAATCAGAAATATTTTATGAAGTGCTTACGAAAAAGATATGTAGGAGAATATATATGAAAAAGAAAAACTATTACAATGATAATTGTTTTGTTATTAGTATTATTGGCAGGCTGCGGAAAAGCAGAAGACAGCCAGACATCATATTCAGTAATTGAAAAAATTTCTGAGGACAATTTTATAGGGAACCAATTCACAGAAGAACATTCGCAAGAAGAACAGCAGAATGTGCAACAANCAGAAACACAGAAATCTGAAACACAAAAGGAAAAAGGGACAGAAGCAGAATTTAGTTTTGCAGACGTGTCTGACTGGCTTTTCACTTTTAGCAGTGGTACGGGTGGATGGGAAACGGAACTTTTTATAAACAGTGATGGCTTTTTTGAGGGTTTGTATCATAGTTCTGATATGGGGGACAGTGGAGAGGGGTATCCAGATGGTACCAGATATTACTGTAGCTTTAAAGGCAGGTTTAACAATCTAAAAAGAGTAGATGAATTTACTTTTAAAATGAAGCTGGTGTCCCTTGAATTTGATCAGGAGCCAGGGAAAGAAAAGTTGGCAGATGATGTCCGGTATATTTATTCGACTGCCTATGGGCTAGATGACGGCGAGGAATTTTATTTGTATCTTCCAGGTGCAAAGCTGGTGCAGCTACCCGAAGAATACCGTAGATGGGTGGAGTATTATAATCTGGAAAGAACCACAGAAACAGAGCTTCCGTTTTACGGGCTTTATAATGTAAATGCGGGAAATGGTTTCTCTAGTTATGAGTATGGAGAAGTCAATAAAGGCAGATAAAGGACACTTATGAGAACCGGATTTAGACTTGGAAAGGATTATATAATGACAACAAAAGAAGTTAGATTCAGAGCTGCCAGAATGGCATTTGTATATTTAATATGGAATCTTTCGTGGATTTTACCTACGACTTTCACAAAGATAGATTTTATTATGAAATATATGACAGATTTTGCATACTCCTACCTTGAAGATTTTGTTATTATAGGTATTGTAGGCTGTGTTTTTATTGGTAGACAGAAATTCAAAGAATTCAGCAGTTAGATATTTACAAAACAAAATGGAATTATTTTACTGATTAACACTTTGTTTCGTATAGCGATAGTATTGGTAGATTCTTATATAGGTCATTATGTAGTAGTATGGATGGGGCTGATAAATTGTGCCATTGAGGCTGTTTTGTTTAATGGATTTGTAGAGGAATGGGTATTTCGGGGGTATTTTGTAAATCAATTCTCGAAAATGATAGTAATGGAGAGAAAGATTGTCCTAATAACTGTAATACTATTTTCGCTTATGCATTTACCCAATTATTGCCTGGCAACGGAAGAAATTACTATCGGAGGAATAATATATCGTTTGCTAATTCCTTTTCTTCTGGGAATTGCTTTAGCAATTATATTTCTGAAAACAAGGAATATTTTTGTATGTTCTTTAACTCATGGTGTTTACAATCTGATAAGTTATGTTACAGGTGGTTGGTGGATGTATGTTTGTTATGGTATTTATTGGATTATGATTGTATTGTACATTTTGTATTGTTATAAAATGCAATCAATGGTAAAAGAAATTTAAAGAGAAGTTTTACATTATGAAATATATAAAAAAAGAAAGCAGTATCCCAAAATATTTATATACATTAGAGGGTGCGATTCATCAGACTCAATTTAATGCCCTTTCAGAAGATAAGAAGAAAGAATTAAAATTTGTGGGAGGTAACAATAGTGAACATTAGATTAGTCAGACCAAATTTGGAAATGAAAGAAAAAGCAATGGAATTTAGACAAGAATTTTTTGATAATAATGAAATGATAATCAATGGCGGTGAATTGTTTGATAAAACTGAATCTTATGAAGAATGGGTAAAATCTATAACTGCTAATACAGATATCGAAACAGTAAATCTAAATTGGGTTGTAACAGATACATATTTTGCAATTGATGAAGTAAATACAATTGTAGGTATTATTGATTTAAGACATACATTAAACCATTTTCTTAAAGATTTGGGGAATTGTGGTTATAGTGTACGTCCATCTAAAAGAAGAAAAGGCTATGCAACAGAAATGCTTCGCCTATTATTAAATGTTGCAAATAATGTTGGATTGAAAGAAATACATCTTTCTGTTGAAAGGGATAATGAACCATCTATTAAAACTATAATAAAAAATGGCGGTATATATGAGAGAAGTTTTGAATTTGAAGGAGAGCAGGCAGATATATACAGAATAGCTTTGTAAATTTCAATTTATAGAGGAGAAAATCAGATGATTACAATACAAGACATAATAAATGATGTATCTAATGTGGATGAAACGAGGTTGGCTGAAATTTCTGATAAACTATGGAAAATAGGAAGTTTAGAGGAAATAAAAGAAAAAGTCAGTACGGATCTTTTTTATCTCCATATTGGTATAAATATGATAGGGGTGTGGAAAGGTGAAGGTTGGTGGGGGATAATATGTGAACAGGCAGATTTTGTTCCTTATATACCTATGACATTGGATAAACTTAATTTACCTGAGTTAAAACTTGCTTTTGAAAATATAATAAAATTATTTCCCGAATATACAGTTTTTAAAGCGGATGATAGTGCTTATTATGATATAGTTAATTTCTTGCAAAGTGCTAATCTTAAAGTGCATGATGAAAGATTGAAAGGTATATCTTTAGAAAAAAGAAGAGAAATAGTGAAACAGATTCACAAAAGTATTAATATATTGGAAGATTTAACAGAGCCACTTTGGAGGGATAGTTCAGAGTGCGGCGGTTGGAAACTGATATTGGATTTTATAGTGCAGAATAAATAGGTATTGTAGTTAGCGTAACAGGTCAGCCCTTGGCTGAACTGTTACTAGTTTGCAGTTGTATATGCATTAGGAGGAGTTGGGAAGTATATGGGAATTTATTTGAACCCGGGAAATGAAGCTTTTGTATCCGCAATACAAGATGATATTTATGTAGATAAAACAGGAATCATAGCATATACAAACCATAAAATAGGGAAGAGAAACCGGTATTTATGTATCAGCCGTCCAAGACGTTTTGGAAAATCTATGGCGGCAGAGATGCTTTGTGCTTATTATGCAAGAGGTTGTGATTCGGGTAAAATATTTGAAAAATTAGAAATCAGGCAGAATCCTTCTTATAAAGAATATTTGAATCAGTATGATGTGTTGTTTCTGAATATACAGCAGTTCTTAAGCGGGGCGAAATGTGCAGAAAATTTAGCCACATATTTACAGAAGGTAGTTTTGGCAGAGTTAAGGGAAGTATATGGTGAGTGGATTCCAAAAGAAGAGGAACAACTTTCCACAGCTCTTGCTATGATTTTTTCTAAAGATAAGAGGGAAAAAAAAGGATTTATTTTTATTATAGATGAATGGGACTGTATTTTTCGTGAGGAAAAAGAAAATAAAAAGGCACAGAAAGAATATTTAGATTTTCTGAAGGATTTATTAAAAGACAGAACTTATGTGAAACTTGCCTATATGACAGGAATCCTGCCAATTAAGAAATACGGAACCCATTCTGCATTAAATATTTTTGATGAATTTTCCATGACGGATTCTAAGCGTTTGGCAGAGTTTGTAGGATTTACAGAGCAGGAAGTAAAAGAATTGTGTCAAGAATATAATATGGATTTTGAAGAAGCCAGACGATGGTACGATGGTTACTGTTTTAAGAGAACTAAACATATTTATAATCCTAAATCTATTGTGGATGCAATGATAGAGGAAGAATTTCATAGCTATTGGATCGGAACAGAGACATACGAAGCCTTAAAAGTTTATATTGACATGAATTTTGATGGGTTAAAAGATGCTATAGTCTCCATGCTTGGTGGTGTTGCCTATAAGATTGATACAGGAACCTTTCAGAATGATATGACTAGTTTTGAAAGCAAAGATGATGTTTTGACTTTGCTTGTTCATTTAGGGTATTTAGCATACAATGGGGAAAAGCAGGAAGTATTTATCCCAAATGAAGAAGTCCGGAGTGAATTTTTAAGGGCAGTAAAACAAAGTGGATGGAGCAGAGTAGTGGATGCCATTATTACATCAGAAGAATTATTAAAAGCTACTTTGGAAAAGGATGCTGAAACAGTTGCAATGGGAATTGATGCAGTGCATACAGAGCAGACATCTATATTATCTTATAATAATGAGAATTCATTAAGCTGTGTCATTACACTTGCTTATTTCAGTGCACAGAGGGACTATATATTAATTCGGGAGTTACCTGCTGGAAAAGGATTTGCGGATATTGTATTTCTGCCAAGGAGACATACAGACCAGCCGGCACTGATTGTAGAATTGAAATGGGATCAATCTGCAGAGGGGGCGATTTGCCAGATAAAAAATAAAGAGTATGTGAAAGCATTGGAAGAATACTCGGGGGAATTAATATTGGTTGGCATTAACTATGACAAAAGGAGTAAAAAACATCATTGTGTGATTGAAAGTTACAAAATAGGAGATTAAAAATGTTTGTATAGAAAAGAGGAGAATTGCCATAAAAAAGTGGTACTATCCTCTTTTTAAATATTAGGAATAATGGAAGCACAAGCATTCATATACTAGATAAAACAGAAAGTATGGTAACAGGTCAGCCTCCCGGCTGAACTGTTACAAAACACCTATGCCTTGTGGANTGCGGCATCACCATAAATATATTCGCATGGGTGTTTCGTAAACGAGGATGCACACAAGTGCAAAAGCAGCACTTGGTGCTTTACGAACCTTGCAGCAGAGTGCAAGGTTCTACCTAAAAAGAGTGAATATATA
>JAAVHR010000014.1 GCA_014799595.1 Clostridiales bacterium
CCACCATGAATGAAAGTTGATTGCTACATGCTACGCACTCCCGCAATCACCAACTGTATTCGTATTCTGGGCTGTCGCCTGTTACTGTTCACAGGTTCCCTGTGCCCAGTAACAATTTTGCCCCATTATGAATACATCTTCGATGTATGGGGGCAAAATCTTGCATAATTTCATTCTTGGCACATAGCTTGACAGCAAGTGTCAAGCTTGTGAATGAACAGGAGCATAGCCCTACATACTCATACAGTTTAGCCAGCCAAATGTCTATATTTCTTTGCAAGCAAGCTTGCATGAAATATAGACGTTTGTCAGGACTTTCATAGTAAAATAAAAGGAGTAGATGGTATGGATTTACAAGAGATACGGAAGGATATAGATAAAATAGACAGAGAAATTTCTCATTTATTTGAAGAACGTATGAAACTTACCTATCAGGTTGCTGCTTATAAGATAGAGAATGGCAAAAAAGTATTTGATAAGCAAAGAGAAGATGAAAAATTACAGGTGCTTTCTGAATTGGGAAAGGACGATTTTCAAAAACAGGCAATTAGGGAATTGTTTTTGCAGATTATGTCTATTAGTAGAAAAAAACAATATACATTGGTAAAGGAAGAACAAAAAGATAGATTACTTACCGCTTGGAAAGAATTTCCAAAAGGATTTAAGAAAGTAGCCTGTTTTGGAGATAAAGGAAGTTATACAGAGCAGGCAATGGAAGAATTTTTTGGAGATGACGATATAGAAGGAATCAATAAAAAAACTTTTTCTGAGGTAATCGAAGCATTACAAAGTGGAGAGGTAGATTATGGCGTACTTCCGATTGAAAATTCCTCTACTGGAGGAATCAGTGATATTTATGATTTGTTGGTAAAGAGCAATGCATATATTATTGGGGAACATGAGATAAAAGTAGAGCAGGCATTGATTGGTATTCCAGGAACCCCAATTGACAAGATAAGAAAAGTGTTTTCACATGAGCAGGGAATTATGCAGTGTAAGAATTTTTTGAAGCAATATCCTGACATGGAGGTAGAAGTTTATGAAAGTACTTCAGGGAGTGTACGGAGAGTAAAAGAAGAAGGCGATTCTACTCATGCAGCCATTAGCAGTGAACGGGCAGCTAAGTATTATGGACTAGAGGTTCTGCAGGCAAATATCAACCAAGAATCCAATAACAGTACTCGTTTTATTATTATTACAAAACAAAGAGTATGTATGGAATCTGGGAAAAAAATTAGTATATGTTTTGAGATAGCACATGAAAGTGGTACTTTGTATAATATGTTGGCACATTTTATTTTTAATGGCTTGAATCTAACAAAAATAGAATCAAGGCCAATTGAAGGGAAAAAATGGGAATATCGTTTCTTTGTTGAGTTTGAAGGAAACCTTAAAGAGCCAGGTGTACAAAATGCATTACAGGGCTTAAAGGAAGAATCCAATGCCTTTTATTTATTTGGCAATTTTTAGCCAGGATTATTCATACTTAACAGGTCGATTGATGATGATTGCAGACAGATAATGCAGATAAGTGGCTGTTTTTTGATTTCGTTCATAAAGTTCTCATGTTTTGAACACAATTCCTTCAAAGGTGGTTCACAAAACAAACATAATTACCCAATATAATAAGAACATAAAATCAAATAAGAAAATAAAGTTGTAAAGATTTGAAACCATAGTTCAATAAATTTTTAAGAAAAGAGGTAATTGTTATGTATAATAATTTTGAAAGATATGAAGTGCAGCAGGAAAAGATTATTGATGTTGTTGAAAGTAAGAACGATAAGAAAAAGGGAAAAAGAGCAACTGTAAAACTTCTAGCCGGAGCATTGGTAGCCGGAATGCTGGTAGGGGTTGGATTTGAAGGTGTACATTATGTAGCAGATACAATACAGCAATCTGAATTGGCAAAAGAGCAGGAAAAAGTACAAGAACAAAATAACATAGTAGCTTCTTCTACTTCCAGTATTAATACAGAAGGAGATGTATCAAGTTTAGTTGAAAATGTAATGCCTGCCATTGTGTCCATTGACACAACAGTAACACAGAGAGTGAATAGCCTGTGGCAAGGTTCCTATTCTAATGAAGCGACAGGAAGTGGATCTGGTATTATAATTGGTGAAAATGATACAGAATTGTTAATCGTAACCAACAATCATGTGATTGAGGGAGAAAATGCAAAAGTTAAAGTGAATTTCCATGATGAAAGTACAGCAGAAGCTACTGTAAAAGGAGCAGATGCATCCAGTGATTTGGCAGTATTAGCAGTTAATAAGAATGATTTAACAAAAGAATCAAGAAATAACATTAAAATTGCGACTTTAGGAGATTCTACAAAGACAAAAGTTGGTGAGGTAGCGGTTGCTATTGGTAATGCGTTAGGAATAGGGCAGTCTGTAACTGTTGGATATATCAGTGCGAAAGACAGACAGATTGCTATGGAAGATTATTCTATGGCATTGTTACAAACAGATGCTGCAATTAATCCTGGTAATAGTGGTGGTGCTTTGTTAAATGCTGCGGGAGAAGTAATAGGAATCAATTCTGTAAAATATTCTTCTNAGGAAGTAGAGGGTATGGGATATGCCATTCCAATTTCTGATGCTATACCAATTATCAATGAGTTGATGAATAGAGAACAGTTAGATGTATCAGAACAGGGATATCTTGGCATTCGTGGACAAGATGTAACAGAGACCACAGGTGGTTTATATAATATGCCAGAAGGCATTTATGTAGGAGAGGTAACAGAAGGTTCTCCGGCACAAAAGGGTGGTATCGTAACAGGTGATATTATTGTAAAAATTAATGATAAGAAAGTTACCACTATGGAAAGTCTTCAGGATACTTTGACTTATACAAAAGCAGGTACTACAGTTAATATTACAGTAAAAGAATTAGAGAATGGGGAATATGTGGAAAAGACACTAGAGGTTACCTTGGGAAGTAAATCGGAAATGAGTGATAGCACAACAGAAGAGGAACGGTCTCAGGTAGAGGACAGTCAAAATAACCAACAAAATAGAATTCCAATGCCATTTGGCAGATAGAAAAATAAAAGAAACAGTTCAGTCGGGAGCTGAATTGTTAATAAAAGGATAGGATTGTCACAAGATTGTCATAGATGTGAGGTATAATATGGCAAATGGGGCAATCCTTTTTGCTTTATAGGAAAGTTCGTCCTATAAAACACTCATGCCTCGCAAGCGAGACACCACCATGAATGAGGGGTTAGGGGAGTTGATGTGTCGAAGACACTTTTTTATGATAGAATACAGTGTGCCTATTACATAACATGTATGGAAAAGTATAAAAAGAAGGAGGTGAACCATACAAATTAACCAAAAAAATAAGAAAAGAAGAAAAATAGAAAAAAAGAACTAGAGAAATGGAACAAAAAGGCCGATAGAATAAGTACATAGGCAGAAAAAACAAAGAAAATAATCAATAAAAAAGGAGGAAAAACAATGAATAAGAATAAAATTCAAAAATGGCTACTGACTATGTCAGCATTTGCTGTTATGCTTATTTGCGTAGGCACAGTTTATACGATCGTTCATGCAGAAAGTATAGCTATAACAGAGATTGATTATGAGAAACTGACATTAACGGTAAAGGCAAATGCTGGAGATAGCAGAATTTTTCTGGCAACTACAAAAAATGCAACAATATGGGATGAAATTCCAGGAGAGTTAGATGCAGACCATCAGGTTACTATGGATATTTCATGGGCAAGTAATAGCAAAAATTACACATTGTATCTAAAAGGAGATAAATCCATAGAACCAATTAGTGTAACTTTGCCAAAACAGAATACAAAGTTTAAAGCTACTTTAAGTAAAGATAAAATATCTTTTACCAATGCAGGAACATCAGGCAAGATTTACTGGAGAAAATCTACCTCCACAGAATGGAAAGAGTTTGATCAGGATGACCAGTCAGAAATGCAGAATTTGTTAGAAAGTTTTAGTTTAAAGGGAATTTCACTGGTATTCCGAACAGGGCAGGTAGTAGGAACTTCTGCAGATAAACCTGGGGAGAGACCAAGTAAAATCTCTACATTAAAGATTGCAAAAAGAGCAGCAGCACCAAATGTATCTTTGAATTACAATACAATGACTTTTGCTGTAAAGAAGACCATGGAGTACAAATTGTCTACAGAAGATACATGGAAGGATATTAATACTACCACTTTGAATCTGGGTGACGTTATGTCTTCTGTGTTATATGACCAGAATGGTAAGGACATGAAGGAAGATGAGACAGTTGGTATTGACTTCCGTGTGAAGGCTACAGCAAGTAAAGTGGCATCCCAGACAAAGACTTTGCAAATTCCAAGACAGGAGGATACTCCGACTGGTAATATTACACCTGCATACACAGGTCCTACACAGCTCAAATTATTAATTGAAAAGAAAGATGTTACAATTGATGAAAAAGAAGTTACTTTAGAAGCTGCTTCATCAAGCAATCCTTATGAATATACTGTGGTAAAATCTGGAGAAACATTGGATATTTATAAGGCAAAATGGACTGGTATTACTACAGAGACTACCAAAATCTCTTCTACTGTAGCACCAGAAGGAAGTAGTATTTATGTGAGAAAGAAAGCAACAGCTACAAAGCTGCCTGGTATGGAACATAAAATTGTAGAAAGTGTTCATTATGTAGATGCATCCTCTCTTGGTGAAGAACAATATAATCTTAAGAAAATCCAAGGTGTAGACAAAGAATTACCATTTGCGATTCTTGTAGGAAGTGAAGAGGCAGAAGTTTCCAGCATTACCTTTAATGGTACAAAGGCAGGATTTAAGGCAGCGAAACCACAGGAGATACAAGGAAGCGATAACTACTTAATTACAGTTACCATTAATGATACCACTGCAATTGAAAATGTTTCAGAGAACCTTGGAAAAGAGATGACAGCAGAAATTACCCTAAGCAATACAGAAGTAATTAAAAAAGGTGTTACTTTGTATATCCAAAAGGCGGCAACGATAGAAGCTAAGAGTTATACCACATACGAAGGCTATGGATTTATTGGCGGAAATGCAGATAACGGGGATTTAACTTTTGAAATTGCGTTGAATAAAGAAAAAGCAGAAGAGTTGGAAGAAGCAAAAGTGGACAATATTGCTTATAATGGAAAAATAATTGAAAGTAACCAGTATACGGTTTCTGAAATGAATGAGGATAATAAGATTACAGTTACAATTCCAAAAGATAATGTTGCTGCATTAGGTGCTAATGGTGCAGGATATGTGACACGGAATAAATATGGAACAGCATACAGTCTTGTAGTGACTTTGAAGAATGGGGAAAAACTGGATAATATAAAATTAACAGTAGATTACCCTGTAAAAGTAAGCAGCAGTAGTAAGTTTTTTGGTATTTCTAAAGAATCTTATAAGACATTCAAAGATGAAAAGAAGGCGGCAGAAGAAGCAAATAAGAACAATACTTCTGGTAATACAGTGCCTGTTCCAACAACTTACAGTAATCCGGAGATAACATATACCATTCAAAGTGATATTTATAAAGAGGATGGAGATTATCATGTTACAAGCTTGAAATGGAATGACAATGATGTATTTGCGGCAGGAGATGCAAAAGATGGTGCGTTTACGGTGACTGTAGATTTGGATAAGCTTGTTAAGGCGACAGCAGGTAGTGCAAGTCTTGTTGTGACATTAGAAAATGCAACTGGTAAAACAATAACTGTTGATTATGGATACCAGATAACCTTAACAGACTAAAGGAGGTAGATAGAATGAATCAGGCAAAGCAGATTTGGAAGAATTATTTGATTCGTATTGCATTTATCTTTGCGATGTTGGGATTTTGTCTTTGGAATAAGAATGCTTATGTGCTGGCAGAAGAAACAGCTTCAAGTACAGAGGAAACAACTCCGGTTACAGAGGAAGCAAAAGCGGTAGAAGTAGTATATATTGACTTTGAACAGGGAATGATACAAATAAAAGCCAATCATAACACAAAGGTTTATTATTCCGATGCATCACAAAAGACATGGAATGTGCTTGAAGGTGGAAAAAGTGGTGACATTTTAACCATGGATATTTCATGGATTTCTGCAGCAAAAGACTACGAATTAAATCTAAAGGGAAGCGATGATGAAACAGTTGTATCTGTAGATCTTCCGAAGTACAACTCTAAATTGAAGGTGAAGTTTGACAAAGTAGATGGAACACTTGAATTTACCAATGAAGAAGGTGCTACAGAGTTTGAATGGAGAAAAGCTGCTGCTGTAGATAGCTGGGCTAAGGCACCAATTGATTTAAGTAAGACAGAACAAAAAGAGGTACAAGAATTTCTAAAAGAAATAGAAGCTATGCGGGTAAAAGGTGGAAAGATTCAGGTAAGAATTCCACAAAAAGCAATAACTTCTAAGGACGCTGTTGGCAGCAGACCTAGTAAAATTGTAACAGTTTCTGTTACAAAACGTGGAAATGCACCGTCGGTAAAAGTAGTAAGCAACTCTATGCAAGTAAATACTACAGATAAGATGGAATATAAAGTGATATCTGTAGCAGGAAGCCCACAGGCAGATGCAAAATGGACAGTTTGTGACAAAAAAATGTCTTTATCTAATATGGCTCCACAGGTTCTTAATGTAAGTGGCAGTTCAGTTGGTCAGGATGTTATTGTAGCAGTCCGCAAAGCGGAAACAGAGAAGGCGGCATATACAAAGAGTAGTTATTTGACTATCCCGGCACAGCCAGGAGCACCAGAAGCCTCCTCCTTTAGTACTTCAAAAACCAGCAGTAAATTTAGTCTGATAATAGGTGATGCCACTAAATATACACCATATCAGTATGCAGTTGTAGCAAAAGGTGATACGAAATCTGATAGTGATTTAAAATGGAAAACGGTTTCCAGTGCAAAAGAGGTTAGCTTTAATATTAAGAAATATCCAGAAGGAAGTACCATTTATGTACGGACAAAAGGAGAAAATTTAAGTAAGAAGACAGAGTTGAAATTGCCAAGTGCATATACAACAATTTCTATTTCTTATTTAGCAGAGACAAAAGAATAGAGTTGCACAGGGAATAAGAGAAGAAGTTTGTTACATAAAATTAAATGTAGCAGACTTCTTTTCTGGTTTTTGGGAATAATGGTTTTGAAAACCAGATGAAATAGAAAACTAGAATAGGAGATGTATATATGAGTAGTATAGCGGTTATTACAGATAGCAATAGCGGAATTACACAAAATGAAGCAAAAGAATTGGGAATTTATGTGATACCAATGCCTTTTCTTATTGATGAACAAAATTATTATGAAGATATTAATCTTACACAAGAAGAATTTTATAAAAAGATGGAGGAAAAAGTAAATGTCGCAACCTCCCAACCTTCCCCTGGGGAGATAATGAAAGTGTGGGATGAGGCATTGAAGGAATATGAAACTGCTCTTTATATCCCTATGTCTAGTGGGCTTAGTGGAACTTGTGCCACTGCCATTATGCTTGCAGAAGATTATGAAGGAAAAGTGTTGGTTGTGGATAATCAAAGAATCTCTGTAACGCAGAAAAATTCGGTTATGGATGCTTTGAAACTAGTCAAAGAAGGACATGATATACAAAGCATTTATGATGTTTTGATGGAAACAAAGTTGGATGCAAGTATATATATTATGGTAGATACCTTAAAATATTTACGAAAAGGTGGAAGACTTACACCAGCAGTAGCTGCTTTGGGAACAATATTGCGTATAAAACCAGTATTACAGATTCAAGGAGAAAAGTTGGATACCTTTGCAAAAGCAAGAACGGTAAAACAGGGAATGTCAATTATGCTAAAGGCATTACAAGATGATATGGAAAACCGTTTTCATAATGATTTAGAGGGAATGTATATTAACATTGCACATACTCAGAATGAAAAAGGTGCCAATGAGCTAAAAGAGGAAATTTGGAAAATATATCCTGGGATAGAAATTATGGTTAATCCTCTCTCTCTCAGTGTATCTTGTCATATTGGACCAGGAGCATTAGCAGTAGCAATGGCAAAAAAAGCAAATATTTCTTAACTGTTTATGGTTTTGAGCAGTTATAATATTTCCTAAATAACCTGCATACTAGATTTATAAGGAATAGCTCTGCCGTACTAAGCGTACTGTTGTTTAATGCGGCAGATTTTTTGTTTCGTATGATTTCTATTTGATTTGTTGGGGTATTATGATATGTACAATACAAACAAAAGAGAAAGGGGTATCTTGGTGAAATTGTAAAAATTGCCTATTGGGTATTAAAAGAATATTGATTTTGTTACAAAACTATTATAGAATATTAAGTAGATATAAAGGAGGTAGTAGCGTGTTTTATAAAAAGTTAAGACGAGTAGCAATAACCAGCATGTTATCAGCCGCAATGGTAACAGCAGTTATGCCTGTGAACCATACATGTAATGTGTTTGCGGCAGAAAATGATATCTCCGCAGATTTACAAATTGTTGAGATATCTTTTGATAAGACATATCCACAGAAGGCAGGAACAAGAGTCGTTTTATCTGCAGACTGTGAAGGCGGAACTGGAGAGTATGAATATACATATACAGTAAAGTTACCAGATGGTTCTTATCAAACAATTGCGGAAGACACAGATTGTGACTATATAAGTTATACGTTTGATCAGGTAGGTATATATAACTTTGAGGTGAAAGCAAAGGATGCGTATGATATTGTAAGCGATATTAGAGAATTTGTTGTAACCCCTAGTAAGATATCTATTAATCGTGTAAAATTGAATAAAAATAGTTACTCTGTGAATGACAGTGTTAAATTTACTGTAGATGCAACACCTTCCATAGGTACAGCACAGACTAAGATTGTAGTTCAGACACCAAATGGTAAAAAGGTAAAAGTAAAAGAATATTCTACAAAAAAGACTGCCAGCTATAAGGTAAAGAAAAAAGGAACCTATAAGGTAATCGTTTATGCAAAAGATGGAGAGACTAGTACAAGTGTTTCCAAAAGTTTTAAGGTAAAGTAAAGCAAATGGCATTCATAAGTAGAAAGTAGACGAAATGTCTAGTTTACAGTAGGAGTCAAAAGTATGAAACTATGAGACTATTCTTATAATAGTCAAAGGAAGGCAAAAAAGGAGGAAGTTATGTTAAGACGAAAACATAATCGATTTGTATGCAGATTGTTGGCTGTGACTGTTGCAGCTACCAGTATATTTGCTACAAGTCCTGTAACACAAGCAAAAACACTAGAAGTAACTACAGAGGCATCACAGGTTGCAGCAGAACAGCAAATTATATTGCATGTAAAAGGAACCGGTTTAACTATCCATTATTGGAAAGGCAGCACAGGAACTACTTGGCCAGGAGAGGCTATGGAAGCTGATCCAGTAATGGGAAATGGCTGGAGTTATTGTGCATTTGATGCAGGTGTTGATGGATTTTTAATTGTTCAAGGTGGAAATAAGCTTACTCCAGACGACGTAACAGGCAAGGCTGCTGGAGAATATTGGTTTGTTGATGGTAAGTTTTATGATAGTGACCCAGAAGGTCCAGCAACGCCAACGCCAGAACCTACACCTGGACCGCTAAATATTAAGACTGTATCACCAGCAGATGGAACAGATTTAAAGGCAGGAGAGACCCAAATCATTACAGTAGGTGCTTCTAGTACCATTAATGACGGAGTGGTATATTACAAATATGAAATAAAATGTGGTGGAGAATATGTAGGAGACCATTACTATTCAAAGAATAATACATATTCGTTTACTCCAGAAGATGGAAAGGAATATACTGTTAAGATTTCTGTACAAGCACATGATGAAGCAAATACAACAGTAACAAAGGAGTTAAAATATAAAGGTTCTGTGAATGGAACAATTGCAACTGTTGCTCCGGATCAAAGTGATACACCAGAGACAGAAGTACCACAGACTACTGCACCTGTAGCTTCAGATGGACCAGAAAATTCAAGTAACCCAGCAGAGACAGATACACCTGCAACACCAGACCAGCCAGGAAATTCAAGTAACCCAGTAAAGACAGATACACCTGCAACACCAGACCAGCCAATTAATTCAAACCAGCCAATTAATTCAAATCGGCCAATTAATTCAAACCAGCCGGATAAAACAGATAAACCATCTGAAACAACTAAACCATCAGATGCACCTGTACCAACGAATCCAGTTAAGACAACAAAACCATCAGATGCACCTGCACCAACATCTGGTACAAATATAAACAAAACACCTACACCAGACAATCCAAACAAAACATCAGCACCATCACAGACACAGGATCCAGGTAGCTCTGGTTTTGATCCATATTTTGATTTAACGGTGAAAGGTTCAAGTTCAAAGAAGTCACCTCAAAAAGCTGGTACAAGTATTAAACTTACAGCTACAGCATCTAATGGAACAGGAACTTATAAGTATATGTTCTTCTACAAAACGAAAGTAAACAGTAATAATGAAACTGTAATTCGTAAGTATAGTACATCAAATAGTTGCACATGGAAACCAACAAAGGCAGGAACCTATTATGTATATGTTCGTGTAATTGATGCATTAAACAGGGATAGTGAAGCACAAATTGGTAAGTATGTAATTAAGGGATTATCTGCTACCGTTAAGTTGAGCAAGAAATCACCACAAAAGAGAAATAAGAAGATTACTATTACTGCAACACCAAAAAATGCATCAGGAAAAGTAAAATACCGTTTTGTTGTGAAACTTAAGAAAAAGACAGTAAAAAACAGTAAGTATAAGACTACTAGCAAATATAACTGGAAACCTACAAAAAAGGGAACTTATACTTTATATGTATATGTGAAAGATTCTTATAAGACTGTAACAAAGAAGACAACATTTAAGATAAAATAGGTTTCAAAAGAAATAAGGTATCCTAAGTGGAAAAAGATTGAAAGAGTACCAAAAGTGATTTATAATTGAATTAAGCAAAAAACTGGACAGTACCATTTGCTGTCCAGTTTTCATAATTAGCCAAACTGATTCATGACCTTAGATATGTTTAACAGATTTAATTGACGAAAATTGCAGATAGGTGATGCCAATAGCATATCATGGCTGTGATAACAGTGGTCTGTTATATAGGATGTGAATAGTTGGGGATTAAGAAAGGGGAATTATACGATATGAAAAATAACATAACAAAGAAAACGCTAGGTTTAGTTATGACATCCGCTATGGTTGCAACTTCACTTGGAAATATTCCAGGATTAGAATGGAAACTTTCCAATACAGCAAAAGCAGCATCAAATGCACTTTATGTAGAGGATTTGAATTACTATGATGCCGAGTATGATAAGGAAAATGCTTATGAAGGCAATGATTTGGGGTGTACTTATACCAAGGAAAAGACAACTTTTAAGGTATGGTCTCCAGAAGCGGATTCGATGACCTTGAATCTGTATAATAAGGGTAGTGACGAAGAAGAAGGAGCAAAAAAGTTAGGCAGTTATAAGATGACAAAAGGGGATAGAGGTGTTTGGGAATATACCTGTGAAGGAGATATGATAAATACCTATTATACTTATACAGCAATGTTTGCCGGAGTAAAATCGAAAGAAGCAGTAGATCCTTATGCTAAGGCTACTGGTGTAAATGGAGCAAGAGGTATGGTTGTAGATTTGGACAGTACCGACCCAGAAGGATGGGACACTTCTTACAAAAGAGAAAAGACAAGCCTTAGTGATGTTGTAGTTTGGGAAGTTCATGTCCGGGACTTTTCTATTGATGTAAGCTCTGGTGTATCAGAGAAAAACAGAGGAAAATACAAAGCCTTTACAGAAAGCACTACAGTAAATGGAGAAGGTAAGATAGCAAGTTGTGTAGATTATTTAAAGGAAGCAGGAGTAACCCATGTACAAATTTTGCCGATGTATGATTACGGCGGAGTAGATGAAACAAAAGCGGGAAATACTCTATCAGAAGATAACTACAACTGGGGATATAATCCAGAAAACTACAATGTTCCAGAAGGTTCTTATTCTTCAGATCCTTATGATGGAAATACAAGAATCACAGAGATGAAAGAGATGATTCAGGCATTACATGATGCAGGAATTAAGGTAATTATGGACGTAGTATATAATCATACATATAGCACAGAAGATTCTAGCTTTACAAAACTTATGCCAGATTATTACTATAAATTAACCAAAAGTGGCAAAAAGATTGTATACAACGATGAGTCTGGATGTGGTAATGCCACTAGATCAGGTGCAAAAATGTATGACAAATTCATGCGGGATTCCCTAAAATATTGGGCAGGAGAATATAATATTGATGGATTCCGTTTTGACCTTATGGGTATCCATGATGCAGCAACCATGAATAACATTCGCAAAGATTTGGATGATACATTTGGAGAAGACACTATTGTTTTGTATGGTGAAGGCTGGACAGGAAATGGTTCTTGTGAAGAAACCAGTGCATATAAAACATACGCCCGAAACTTAGATGATGGAATCGGATATTTCAATGACCAGATTCGTGATGCAATTAAGGGAGAGACTAGTAATGATAAGGTAAAACAGATTGGATTTGTACAGCAGAATTATGGAATCAGTGGCTTGTATACCGATCATGAGAAATTCCCTACCAGTGTATTTGGTGGAATTATGGGTTCTGTAGGTAAGAATACCAGTGAATGGTGGATGTGGAGAGCTTATTGGGCAGATACTTCTGCAAGAGTATTGTCTTATGACTCTTGTCATGATAACCAGACAATATGGGATAAGTTGATTGATAGCACAGGTGCCAAGGATTACAATACTACAGAAGATAAATATGTGGAGATGAACAGACTTGCAGCAGGATATTTGTTGACATCCCATGGTGGAACTTTCTTACATGCAGGTGAGGAATTTGCCAGATCTAAGTCAGGAAATGAAAATAGTTATAATGCAGGAGATATTGTAAACAAATTAGATTGGACAAGAACTTCTACTTATAGCGATTTGGTATCTTACTATCATGGAATGATTGATGTTAGAAAATCATTTAGCGGTTTCCGAAATATTTATACAGAATCTGGTGAAACAGTAGAAGAAAATACAGAAACAGGATTCTTTAATAAAGTAAATGGAAATAATTTGACTGAAATTACAGAGTTTACCAGTGTGAATGGCGGAAAAGATGCAGAAGGTCATATTCAGTCTACCGTAAATAGCATCGGATATTATTTATCAAATGATAAAGCTGGTGAATGGAACCAAGTAGCTGTACTTATGAATAATACTTTAGAAGATAAGAAGGTAAGTTTGACAGCAACAGATGGTTCAAATCAGTGGGTATTAGTATCTGATGGATTAAAGGCAGACGTAAAAGGTGTATCTACTACAACAGATAATACAGTTACAGTTCCAAGAAAATCTTTAGTAGTAGCTGTTCCAAAAAATACCTTTGATGCAAATCCAATTAGCACAAAGACAAATACTGCTCCAAATATTGTTGGGGTAAAAGATATGGAAGTGGAACAGGGAACAAAAGTAGAATTTACTGTTGTTGGTAAGGATTCGGATGAAGGAGATACAGTTACTTTATCTGCAAGTGATCTACCTGCTGGTGCAACTTTTGATGCACAGACTGGTGTATTTAGCTGGACAAATGCAGTAGCTGGTAACCATATAATTAAATTCACTGTTACAGATAGTACAAACAAGACAAAAACAGTGAAAATGAAACTTCGTGTTACTTCTCCAACTTTATTATTACAAGAGAAGATAGCAGCAATTGATGCAGCAGCACTTACAGAGACAGATTATACAAAGACAAGCTGGGATAATTTACAGGCTGTCATGAAAGAGGCAAAAGCATTAATAGCAGATACAAATGCTTCTGATGTGAAAGCAGATGAGTTATATTTAAAAGTTTCTGTAGCTTATCAGGTAGTAAATAAAGAAAAGAGAAGCAGAGCAAGATTAACAAACTTTGTGTCCACAGCGACAGAAAAAATTGCCGCATCTTCTACAGATGATTTTGATGCCGACTTGGTTGCAGATGCAAAAGCAGTAAAAGCTGAGGCAGAGAAACTTTTAGAAACAGTTGGAAGTTATGAAGCTTATGATGCTGCAAGAGAAAATTTACAGGATGCATGTGATTCGTTGATTAGTAATCTTCCATTGCCATGTATTTATGTAAAAACAGACATTGCAAATCCGAATATTTATGTGTGGAATGATAATGGAACTTATGCAGGTGGATGGCCTGGTACTCCGTTAAAAGAAAAGAACGCAGACGGTTATTATGTATTTGAATTACCAGTCAATGAACCTTACAATGCAATTGTCAACAGTAGTGAAGGTCAGACACCGGATATTAAAGAATTAAATGCCAATACTTATTTGACTATTGGAAGTGGATTTAGTGTAGATGAACAAAAAGAGGAAGCTATTACAGGTGATAAAAAAGTAATTCCAGTGACAAAGAAAAGTCTGGAAAAAGTAATTGCAACTGCAAAAACAAAAACAAATGAAGAGTATGCCGCAGAAGGTTTGGCTGCTCTTGCAACAGAAGTAGTTTCAGCAGAGAAGGTTGTGGCAGACACAACAGCCAGCCAGCTTACTGTTAACAAGCAAGCAAGAGCAGTTCGTGCAGCGATGGTTGCATTAGTTCGTGTAAAAGATGAACCACTAGAAACTGCAACACCAGCACCAACTGTGCCAGCTACACCAATTCCAACAGATGCACCAGCAACCGTTACACCATCTGCGGTTGTAACTACAACACCAACAGTTGATCCAAATATGGAATTAACAATTTCTGACTTTAAGGTAACACCTGTAAAATATCAGATAGTGAATAAGAATATTCAAGCAACTGTAAGTACAATTGGTGGAAAAGGCTCAAACAAATATCGTTTCTATGTATATGATAGTAAAGGAACATTAGTATCTTCTTCTAAGAATGGTGGAGACACTAGCTATACATACAAACCAACAAAAGCAGATACCTATACCATAAAAGTAGTGGTAAAAGATGCAAAGAACAACCAAGTAGAGAAAGAACAGAAAATTTTGGTTATTTCTAAGAAAGTAACAGTTTCTTCTCTGAAGGCAAGTAAAAATACGGTTAAGAAAGGAAAGACTATTAAATTTACTGCAACTGTTTCAGGTGGTAAAGCAAGCTACCATTATAAGTTTGTTGTGAAGAATTCCAAAGGAAAAACTGTAAAGAGTTCTGCAAGCCAGACAAAGAACAAGTGGTCTTGGAAGGCAACTAAGAAAGGAACTTTCAAAGTCACAGTAACTGTTAAGGATGGTTTAGGTATGCAGGCAACTAAGACAATATCTAAAATAAAGGTAAAGAAATAGAATTTTAAAATAATCAAATAAGCTGAGTGTAGGGGCTGTCGCATTAAGAGTAATCGAAACTATTAGATTTAATGTGGCAGTTCCTTATTTTTATTCATTATATAAATTTTTCTATATATTCACTCTTTTTAGGTAGAACCTTGCACTCTGCTGCAAGGTTCGTAAAGCACCAAGTGCTGCTTTTGCACTTGTGTGCATCCTCGTTTACGAAACACCCATGCGAATATATTT
>JAAVHR010000015.1 GCA_014799595.1 Clostridiales bacterium
TGTTCAGTACCTGAACAGATACGAGATTTTAGCCCATAAAAATTCGCAAAGCGAAGGGCTAAAATCTTGTAAAACTCGGATTTGTCAAGCAAATCCTCGAGTATGTTCTGAATAGTTACCATAGTATATTAAAAAATAATGTAACTGTTTTTGTACTGGTTTTATTATAGCATAAACATAAAAAAATAAACACAAAAAAGGACAGAATACTTAAGGAAATATAGGTTTCCCTAATTAATTTCTGTCCCTTTTGGATGAGAAAAAGCTTTTGTATAGTGTAAATTTTCGGTTTTCAGTTAGGATCTTTTCATATAGCAGTCCAACTGCAAACCATAGAGGAGCAAAATCCAATCGGATTAATCCATGAACCTGCAGTTTTGCATGGCTGTAATTCCATGGGCAGGCATGAAAAATCCTTAAAATACTTCCAGAAACATATTCTACCAAGAAAATTAGGGAAGCATAAATACTACCTCTTTGAAAAAAAGGTTTTCCTTTTAATTTCTGGCTAATTGGTGAAATAAAAATGCCTAGTCCATAAATAGGAAACATCCATAAGGAACTGCCACAACGTAAAGTACGGTCGGCAGAAAGGAAAAGGGAGTGTAGTCCTGTCCAAAAGCATTCAAGACACCAGCCAGTAAAACCACATAATAAAAAACGATTAATAATTAATTTTTTCATAGAAATAGTATATCCATTGTCTTTTTTGGTTATTCATAGAAAAGTAGAAAAGAGGACTTGATTTCTTGGCACCACAAAAGTAGAATAATATGTAAGGTTTTTTCTATATATTCACTATCTTTAGGTAGAACCTTGCACTTTGCTGCAAGGTTCGTATAAGTGCCAAGTGCTGCTTTTGCACTTGTGTGCATCATCGTTTACGAAACTCCCATGCGGAATATATTTATGGTGATGCTTAATTGTGCGAGGCATGGGAGTTTTGTAACTGTTCATGGTTCTGAACAGTTACGGTTTTTTACATGAATGAAAAAATAGAAAGGTTTGACAGGTGGCAAGATGAGTGTTGCAGATCGTATTTTTATTGATATGTGTCAGGATATTTTAGAGAATGGTACAAGTACAGAGGGAGAAAAAGTAAGACCAAAATGGGAAGATGGAAGTCTTGCCTATACCATAAAGAAATTTGGAGTGATTAACCGATATGATTTATCAAAGGAATTTCCAGCAATCACTCTTAGAAAAACTGGTATAAAAAGCTGTATTGATGAATTGTTATGGATTTGGCAGAAAAAATCTAATAATATTCATGAATTAAACAGTCATATCTGGGATAGCTGGGCAGATGAGAATGGCTCTATTGGTAAGGCTTATGGATACCAAATGAGTGTAAAGCATAAGTATAAAGAAGGTGATATGGATCAAGTGGACAGAGTGTTATATGATTTGAAAAATAATCCGTATAGCAGAAGAATTATGACAAATATATATACATTTTCCGATTTACATGAAATGAATCTATATCCATGTGCCTATAGTATGACTTTTAATGTAACTAAAAAGACAAATGAAGATAAATTGGTGTTGAACGGAATTTTAAACCAGAGAAGCCAGGATGTTCTGACTGCAAATAATTGGAATGTGTGCCAATATGCAGTACTGCTTCATATGTTTGCACAAGTTTGTGATATGCAGGTGGGAGAGTTGGTGCATGTGATTGCGGATGCCCATATTTATGACAGGCATATTCCTTTGGTGAAGGAGTTAATTACTAGACAAACCTATGATGCTCCAACTTTTTGGATGAATCCAGAAGTCAAGGATTTTTATGCTTTTACGACAGAGGATTTCCGTTTAGATAATTATCAGACTGGACCACAAATAAAAATTCCAGTAGCTGTGTAAATAGGGTAACAGGTCAGCCCCCGGCTGAACTGTTACTAAATAGGAGGTAGGATAGATGAATTTAATTGTTGCGGTAGATAAAAATTGGGGGATTGGTTACCAAAATAATCTTTTAGTTCGTATCCCGGCAGACCAGCGTTTCTTTCGGGAAACTACAACAGGCAAATATGTGATTATGGGAAGAAAAACTTTAGAGAGTTTTCCAGGAGGACAACCATTAAAAAACCGTACCAATATTGTAATTACTAAAGATAAGAATTATCAAGTAAAGGATACGATAGTAGTCAACAGCATAGAGGAAGCATTAAAAAAGGTGGAAAATGTTCCAAAAGAAAATATTTATGTAATTGGTGGTGCTAGTATTTACGAACAGATGCTGCCATTATGTGATACAGTGCATATTACCAAAATTGATTACGCATATCAGGCAGATGCTTTCTTTCCAAACCTGGACGAAAGGGAAGAATGGCAGATTGTAGGAGAATCAGAAGAACAGACTTATTATGATTTGGAATACACATTCTTATGTTATAAGAAAAAAGGGGATAGGGATGGTCTATAAACAGAATAGAAACCATATCATATATATAAACAAAGAACAATAAAGAAGTGAATTGGCGTGAAATGGGTGGAAAGGGCTACAAAGCTTATTTTGGTGCTAGCTATGCTTGGTTCCTGTTTTTGGTTGGAATATTATACTTATCAGTCACAAGAAACAATATTGCAAATACAAAAAGAAGTAGGAAATAAGAAAAAACCAGAGGAAATTACAACAGGAACAACTTTGGAAAATGAGGAAAAAAAGAAGGAACAAAGTAAAAAAGTGGCATACTTAACCTTTGATGATGGACCATCCAAGGTGACTGAACGAATTTTGGATGTATTGGAAGTTTATGATATCCCTGCTACCTTTTTTTTGATTGGATGTAATATTACAGAAGAAAGAGTGCCTGTCATAGAACGTATGATAGAGAATAAAAATGCAATAGGAATTCATACCTATTGTCATAAAGCAAAAGAAATCTATAGTAGTACCCAGTCTTATCTGGAAGATTTAGAAAAAACTAAAGAACGAATTTATGAAGTGACAGGAAAAGAAGTTTTCATGATTCGTTTTCCATGGGGAAGTGCCAATAATTATTTGAAAAAAATAGAAGATAGTTTACTGCCAACTTTAGAAGAAAAGGGGTATTATTATTGTGACTGGAATGTGAGTGCAGAGGACTCAATAGGAAAACCTACCCGGTATTCCATACTACAGAATGTAAAAAAGGATTTTAACAGATACGATAATCCGATAGTGCTGATGCATGATTCAGCAACTAGTTCTTTGACTGCGGAAATGCTGCCAGATATTATTGTAATGTTAAAAGAAGCCGGATATCAGTTTGATACACTGGATCACATGGATAAACCATATCAGTATCCTAGAGATTGAATAATAAAAATATACGTAACTATTCAGGTAGAAACACGCATTTACTGCGTGTTTTGTATGAAAAATGAAAGTTGATTGCTACGTGCTACGCACTCCCGCAATCACTAACTGTATTCGTATTCTGGGCTGTCGCCCTACATACTCATACAGTTTAGCCAGCCAAATGGCTATATTTCTTTGCAAGCAAGCTTGCACGAAATATAGCCGTTTGTCAGGACTTTCAGGGTAAATTTTGCAATGTTTAAGCCCCTTCGCTGAAGGCGAATTAATATGGGCTTAAACGTAACTGTTCATGGTTCTGAACAGTTACTAATATACAAAAGATTGGGGGTGGATTTATGAATGAATATATGAAGGAAGCTATAAAAGAAGCTTACAATGGTATACATGCACAAGATGGCGGACCTTTTGGTACTGTAATTGTAAAAGACAATCACATTGTAGGAAGAGGGCATAACCGTGTATTGGCAAAAAAAGATTCTACCTGTCATGGAGAGATGGAAGCTATTCGTGATGCCTGTAGAAATCTTGGAAGTCATGACTTAAGTGGGTGTGAACTTTATACAACAGCAGAACCATGCCCTATGTGTCTGGGAGCTATACTTTGGTCTAATATATCTAAACTATATTATGGGTGTAACTGCAAAGACACTAAGGATATTGGATTTCGGGATGATATCTTTTATGACTATCTGGCTGGGAAGAATAACTTACTACAGCAAGTAGAGCTAGATAGAGAAGAATGTTTAGAGTTATTTAAAGAATATAAGGATGATGAGAATCATAAATCTTATTAAAACATATTTGACGTACAATGCCATTTCAATAAGCTGTTTTCCCATAATAGGTTTTGTATGCTGCTTAATGAAATGGTAATCTTTTGTCAGGGTAGTACATTGATGCAACAAAGAAGAAGTAAGAGGTATATTGTACAGAATTTTTTGGAAGGCTATACAAAAAAGTGACAATTCAACCATGCCATTCATATTTTGCCAGAATATACATCATGACCAGAAATACTATGAATGAAAGCTGATTGCTATGTGCTAAGCACTCCCGCAATCACCAACTGTATTCGTATTTCGGGCTACCGCCCTACATACTCATACAGTTTAGCCAGCCAAATGTCTGCATTTCTGTGCAAGCAAGCTTGCACAAAGTGCAGCCGTTTGTCAGGCTTTCATAGTAAAATATTCATGTATGGCGTTAAGCATATAAAAGTATATGTACAACCTGCACTGTGTGAGCAAGCTCCCTCGTGCAAGTTGCACATATACTTTTGCATGGCTGAACTGTTACACAAAAGGAAAAGAGGTAGAATATATGGCAGCAAGTTATATTGAAATACCAACTTTACTGAAAGTTGGTAAGGGAACAATGAAAAATTTAGGAAATTATTTACAAATTAGTAATTTTAAAAATGTAGTTATATATTTTGGAAATGGTCTTATTGATTTGTTTGGAAATGATATTATTAAGAGTTTAAAAGAAGAGGATATTAATATTCTTGAATATATGGAACTTGATACAGTTAGAATTGATGATATTATCAGGCTGGCATTCGGAATAGACTCTAATGCACAGGTAATTATTGGGATTGGTGGAGGAAAGGTAATAGATGCTGCAAAATATGCTGCTTATCTTAGAAAACTTCCATTTATTAGCATACCAACTTCCTCCTCCAGTGATGGATTTTCCAGTGCCAGTGCTTCCCTTATTGTTAATGGAAGACGTACTTCTGTGCCAGCAAGAATGGCTTATGGAATTGTAGTAGATACCAATATATTAAAGAGTGCACCTGAGAAATTTATTTATTCTGGAATTGGTGATATGGTTTCAAAGATTACTGCACTGTATGATTGGGAATTTGAATCCCAACTTGGATATTCAGAAAAGAATGACTTTGCTGTGATGATAGCCAAAAAGGCAGTAAATAGTTTTGTCAGAACCCCATTCGAGACAATTCAGGATGATTTGTTTTTAAAGGAATTGGTGGATTCGCTGGCTATGAGTGGTATTGCAAATGAAATTGCAGGAGGAAGTACACCTACCAGTGGAAGTGAACATTTGATTTCTCATGCATTAGATAAAATGCTGGAAAAACCACAATTACATGGTATACAAGTTGGAATCGCTACGTATCTTATGAGCAAGGTACAAAACCATAGATATGCACGTATTCATGCAATATTTGAGAAAACAGGATTTTGGAATTATGTGAGTACGTTAGAGCTTAATAGAGAGGACTATGAACGGGCAATTGATATGGCTCCATCCATAAAGCCCCATAGACATACTTATTTACATGAAGAAAAATATAGAGAACTTGCAAAACAAATATTAAGAGAAGATGAAGTTTTAAAGAAAATATTTTAACTGTTCATGGTTCTGAATAGTTATAAAATATTTTAATTGTTCAGTGCAAGGTTCTACCTAAAAAAGAGAATATATAGAAATTTTTAGATAATGGAGGTATATTATGAAGTATGATGGATTACTTTTTGATTTAGATGGAACAATGTGGGATGCAACAGAAAATATCCGTTTGTCTTGGAATATTGCAATAAAGAAGTTTGATGAATTGAAAAATAGAGAGATTACATTAAAAGAATTGCAAGATGTTATGGGACTTCCGATGGATGAAATAGTAAAGAAGTTTTTCCCTGAATGCTCCAAAGAAAGACAGTTAGAAATTCTGGAAGAGTGTTGTCAGACAGAGAACGAATATTTAGAAGAACATGGTGGGATTTTATATCCAATGTTGGAAGATACATTAAGACAATTATCTGAAAATCATAAACTTTGCATTGTTAGCAATGGACAGGCTGGTTATATTCAAACATTTTTAAATGCTCATAAACTTTCTAAGTATTTTACTGATTATCAAAACTGGGGGGATAACAAGGTCTCAAAGGGAGAAAATATTAAGATTGTAGTGGAACGGAATCAAATAAAAAAGGCTGCTTATGTGGGAGATACTTTAGGGGATGCAAAGGCTGCACAAGAGGCGGGAATTGATTTTATTTATGCAAGATACGGATTTGGAAATGTGGAAAAGTATGATTACGTGATTGATGAGTTTAAACAATTGTTGTACGAAGAATTTTAACGAAGAAGACAGATTTGTGAAGTGGAAAAGCTGCTATTTGAATTTTGGTTCAGACAGCAGCTTATAATATTTTATATATAAAAAATTGGTAACTATTCAGGTAGAAACACGCATTTACTGCATGTTTCGTAAGAAGATTTAAATTTTACAATGTTTAAGCCCCTTCGCCGAAGGCGAATTATAATGGGCTTAAACGTAACTGTTCATGGTTCTGAGCAGTTACAAAAATTGATTAATTCGGTATTTAATTAGCAAATCTATAGATACTATTATACCAACTCTGCAATACGGCTTACACCTACATAGATTTCAGATATTTTATACCATGTAGCAAAGTCTGTAACACCAGTTTTTGGTAAATCAAAGATTCCCTGAAAGACTTTGACAGCATTTGCGGTTGCTTCACCATAGATACCATCTTCGGTTATTTTAGGAATAAGAGGGTATCCTCTGGAAATTACATTTAATTGGTTTTGTAGTTGGGCAACCTTACTACCAGAAGACCCAATAGTTAAGTTAGAACCTGGCCAAGAGGCAGGAATACCAGATATTTCCTCGGCACTGGAAATATACATACTATCACCATAATAATATTTAATAATTTCCTGAGCCGAATATCCCTGATCACCTAAGGTTTTAGAACCCCACTGGGAGAGCCAGTTTGGACATGATACTCGTTTTCCATCACAATACTGTGTTAAAATTGGTTGTGTGATATTAGGTCTTGCTAAGTACTGGTCAAAAATATTATCTACAATCATTGAAATTTCTTCAAAAATATTCCTGTTATAGACCCATTTTTGGTCATAAGCTGTGGAAGTGGTTATATTAAAGTTATAACCTTTGTTTCGATACCACTCTGTATAGATGCGGTTTAAGGTAAAGGATTGGATAGCAAGAATATTGGCAGTAATTGTTGCTTCTGGCCAAGTTGCATAGATTTCGCTGGAGGCTACATTTTTAATATAATCTTTATATTTCACATAATAGTCTTTTGCAGAGGAATCCGTTGGAGGACCATCATGAACTACAATATATTCTGGTACTACTACACGGCTTAGTACAATTTCTCCAGTTTCTGCTACTGTTTTTGTTTCATTTTCTGCAATCTTTGGTGGAAAATCACCAAACAAAGTGTTGTCTGGAATAGTAAAAGATTCGGCAGAATTTCCTAGTGCATCATTCATTGGCAGTAATTGAAGATTTTGAATGGATGTAGTGTTTGGAAGAACATCAATACCTGATATGGAGATAGTTTCAAATCCAGGTGCAGTTACTTTAATATTGTATTCAGAATAAGGTTGTATTGCAGAAGGTTCCAAACTTAAAGCTTCATCAGGAGCGGAGAGGGAGACAGTATCTGTTTGACCACTCATATTGGTAGTCACTTCTTCCAAAAGTTTTTCAGGTTCACCAGTACTGTAAATCTGGACAGTTGCTCCCGAAATTGGGCGGCTTCCAAGTATGGAGGTAACATCTACCCTTAACTGGCCAGTAGACGTATCATTGGTTTGCGTGGAAAATACAGAGGAATTCATAGAAACCTCCAAAAAACTGATTATGATATGGTATGCAGATTAGAGAATAAAGTGCAAAGAAATAGTGATAAACATGCCTGAAAAATTCTTGCAGTTAGTTTATCACTATTTTCTCTGCTTTTTCTATTTTGTGTATCTGTTCTGAACAGTTACTATTTTACTAATAATTCAGTAGAATAGGATAGGGCATCATCAATATTTTTACGGAAATTATCTTTTCCAACCATCTCTATAAAACCAGATTTTTCCATAGCATGCATAGGCTGTTCCTGTACATGGGAGAATAATAATTTAATGTTCTTCTTTTTACAGGTTGCATATAGGCCTTCCAGACTATGAAGGGCAGTAACATCAAGAGCTGGTACACCTCGCATACGAATAATAACAATTTTTATTTTGCCATGGCTTTCTATGGAAACATCCAAGAACTTATCGGTTGCACCAAAAAACATAGGTCCGATAATTTCATAAACAGCTACACCCTTTGGTACTACTTTATAAGATAGATTGTCTGGGTCAGCTTCATTATCTTCCCCGTCATCTAAATAATTCCAACCTTGCATGACAGTAACATCTGACATACGTTTCATAAAAAGAATAGCAGCCATTACAATACCAACTTCAATTGCAGCAACTAAGTCAAAGATAACTGTTAGTAAAAAAGTGGTGATTAAGACTAAAATATCACTTTTTGGAGAAGATTTTACAAGACGGACAAATTCTCTCCAAGAACTCATATTATAAGCAACTACCATTAAAACAGCAGCCAGAGTTGGCATTGGAATGAGTTTTGCCAGCGGCATAAGAATCACTAAAACAAATAATAAAGTAACAGAGTGTACCATACCTGCAATAGGGGTACGACCGCCATTCTTTACATTGGCAGCAGTTCTGGCAATAGCTCCAGTAGCGGGAATACCACCAAATAAGGCAGAAAAAATATTACCAGTCCCTTGGGCAACTAATTCCATATTAGAACGGTGCTTGCTACCAATCATACCATCTGAAACAACACAAGATAATAAAGATTCAATACCTGCAAGAATCGCAATGGTAAATGCTGGTGAAATCAGGTTCTTAATCATTTCAAAATTAACATTTGGAATACTGAATTTTGGAAGAGCGTTTGAAACATTCTCATAAGAAGAACCAATAGTAGCCACATCCATATTCAGAAATTTAACCATAAGGGTTGTAATGATAATTGCCAGCAAAGATGCTGGAAGTTTATCTGCAATAGTATGAATTTTATCTGGCATTTTATGAACCAGCCAAGGCCAGATAATGTGAATGAAAAGAGCAATAGCTCCAATTAGAAATGCACTTGCCGAAAAGGTGTGGATGTTTTCGCCGTATGCTTTTAGTTTTTCAATAAATTCAGAAGGGACAGAGCCTATTTTTAATCCAAAGAAATCTTTTAATTGACCTACCGCAAGGGTAACCGCAATACCTGTAGTAAATCCGGTAGTTATTGTGTAAGGAATGTACTTTATCAAACTTCCGAAGTGACAAAGACCCATAATAACAAGAATGACACCGGCCATAAGCGTTGCAACAATTAGACCATCCATGCTGTAATTTTGAATGATGCCATAAATAATAGTAACAAAAGCAGCAGTTGGACCGCCAATCTGTACACGGCTGCCGCCTAGAAATGAAATGAAAAATCCTGCCACAATCGCCGTGTAAAGACCTTGTTCTGGATTTACGCCAGATGCAATTGCCAAAGCAATAGAAAGTGGAAGGGCAATAATAGCAACAATGATACCAGCAATGATATCCTTAACAAGCTGTTCTTTAGAGTAATTCTTCATGACAGAGAACAACTTTGGTTTTNATTTTTCCATTTGAATAGACCNCCTAGANATCATTATGTATTTTTCCATAACAGTTCAAGTAGTTCTTGCACACTCCGCTGTGCAAGAACTACTTGAACTGTTACATTTTTCCGACGCTATATTTTAAATCAAATTTTCGGGAGAAACAAGTAAATATTTTTTCCTATTTTGGCGAAAAAATTGTGAAAATGACATAACATTGGGAGAAAACGAAAAAAAGACTTGTAATTATAAGGTATTTGTGATAAAATTTTTACAATTTATAAAGGTTTAGAAAATTTTTAGGTTCTAAGCAAAAGATGGTTGGATTTGAAATATATGGGCAAAAATAAGAAAAAAGTAGATTTCATGATTTTTTGAGAGAGTTTATTTTTTTTTGCCCTTTTATATTACTACATCGTAAGAGTTCAGCCGGGTTCATTCATAAAGTGCCAGAATATACAAATTGGCTAAAAATATTCTTTTTGGTTGGACACTTTATTCATGAATGGCGTTAAGCATATAAAAGTATATACACAAATTGCCCTCTATGAGCAAGCTCACTCGTGCAATTTGCATATATACTTTTACCTGGTTGAACTGTTACACCACATCAATAAAAAGAAAGGAATATGGTGTATTATATGAAAGCTTTTCTTATACTGGAGGATGGAACTGTATTTACAGGTACAAGTATTGGAGCAAAGAAGGAAGTTATAAGCGAGATTGTTTTTAACACTTCTATGACAGGTTATTTGGAGGTATTAACAGATCCAAGTTACGCAGGACAGGCAGTAACCATGACATATCCATTGATTGGCAATTATGGAATTTGTTATGAGGATATGGAATCTAAGAAAGCGTGGCCGGATGCCTATATTGTGAGAGAGATTTCCAGACTTGCAAGTAATTTTAGAAATGAAGCAGGAATAGAAGAATTTTTAGTAAAAAACGATATTCCGGGAATAGCAGGTGTTGATACTCGTGCGTTGACAAAGATTTTGAGAGAAAAGGGAACTATGAATGGTATGGTAACCACCAATGAGAATTTTGATTTAGAGACTGTTACAAAACAGATTAAGGAATATAAAGTAACAGGCGTGGTTGCAAAGGTTACCTGCGATGAAGTGAAAGAATATCAGCCGGGAGATTTGGGAACAGAAAAGACAGATGTGAAAAAGAGAGTTGCAGTATTAGATTTAGGCTCCAAAAACAATATTGTACGTTGCCTCTTGAATCGTGGATGTGGTGTGAAAGTGTTTCCAGCAGATACAAAAGCTGAGGATATTATAGGGATGAACCCAGATGGTATTATGCTTACCAATGGACCGGGAGATCCAGCAGAATGCGTGGAAATCATAGCAGAGATCAAAAAATTATATGGTTCTGGTATTCCAATTTTTGCGATATGTCTTGGACATCAGCTTATGGCACTGGCAAATGGTGCAAAGACTTTTAAAATGAAATATGGACATCGTGGTGCAAACCATCCGGTAAAAGATATGAAATCCGGACGGGTATATATTTCTTCCCAGAATCATGGATATGTGGTAGATGATACTTCCATAGATGCAAGCGTGGCAGAGGTTGGATTTGTGAATGTAAATGATAAGACGGTAGAAGGTCTTCGTTATCTGAAACAGAATGTATTTACTGTACAATTCCATCCAGAGGCTTGTGCTGGTCCGAAGGATTCGGAATTATTGTTTGATGAATTTATGAATATGATGGAGGTGTCAAAATAATATGCCAAAGATAGCAGACATTAAAAAAGTTTTAGTAATTGGTTCAGGTCCAATTGTTATTGGACAGGCAGCAGAATTTGACTATGCAGGTACACAGGCATGTCGTTCTCTAAAAGAAGAAGGTGTTGAGGTTGTATTATTAAATTCTAACCCTGCTACCATTATGACAGATAAAGATATTGCTGACATGGTATATATTGAGCCTTTGACAGTAGATGTTTTAAAGAAGATTATTGAAAAAGAACAGCCAGATAGTGTGCTTCCAACTCTTGGAGGACAGGCTGCTTTGAATCTTGCTATGGAGTTAGAGGAGTGCGGATATTTAAAAGACCATAATGTCAGATTGATTGGTACGACTTCCCTTACTATTAAGAAAGCAGAAGATAGATTAGAATTTAAAACTACTATGGAGAAGATTAAAGAACCATGTGCTCCTAGTGAGGTAGTAACTACAGTAGAAGATGCCATTGCATTTACAAATACTATTGGGTATCCAGTCGTTATCCGTCCTGCCTATACATTAGGTGGAAGTGGTGGTGGAATTGCCCATGATGAAGAACAATTGATTGAAATATGTTCCAATGGTTTAAGACTTAGCCGTGTTGGACAATGTTTGATTGAACGTTGTATTGCTGGATGGAAAGAAATTGAATACGAAGTGATGAGAGATAGTGCAGGAAACTGTATTACTGTATGTAACATGGAGAACTTAGACCCAGTTGGTGTGCATACTGGTGATAGTATTGTAGTAGCTCCTTCCCAGACTTTAGGTGATAAAGAATACCAGATGCTTCGTACTTCTGCGTTGAATATTATTACAGAATTAGGAATTACAGGTGGATGTAATGTACAGTTTGCTCTGCATCCTACTACCTTTGAGTATTGTGTAATTGAAGTAAATCCTCGTGTAAGCCGTTCTTCTGCATTAGCATCAAAGGCAACCGGATATCCAATTGCAAAGGTTGCAGCTAAGATTGCCCTTGGATATACTTTGGACGAGATTCCAAATGCAATTACTGGAAAGACTTATGCAAGTTTTGAACCTACCCTCGATTACTGTGTAGTAAAGATTCCAAGACTTCCATTTGATAAATTTATTTCTGCAAAGAGAACATTAACTACGCAGATGAAGGCTACAGGAGAAGTTATGAGTATTTGCAATAACTTTGAAGGTGCTCTTATGAAGGCTCTTCGTTCTCTGGAGCAGCATATTGACAGTCTGGCAACTGAAGAATTTACGGAATATAGTGAAGAGGAATTGTTAGAGCAGCTTCATGTAGTAGATGATAGAAGAATTTATGTAATTGCAGAAGCTATCCGCAAGGGAATTAGCTATGATGCAATTCACGAGATTACAAAGATTGACAATTGGTTTATTGATAAGATTGCTATATTGGTGGAAATGGAAGAAAAACTTAAGAGTGAAGAGCTTACCATTGAAACTTTAAAAGAAGCAAAGAGATTAGAATTCCCAGATGTTGTAATTGCCAAATTTACAGGAAAAACAGAAGAAGAAATCAAGAATCTTCGTAAAGAAAACGGCATTGTTGCAGCATTTAAGATGGTGGATACCTGTGCCGCAGAATTTGAAGCAACTACACCATATTATTATAGCTGTTTCGGCAGTGAGAATGAAGTTTCTGATGAAAAGACCAAGAAGAGAATTATGGTATTAGGTTCTGGACCTATCCGCATTGGACAGGGTATTGAATTTGACTATTGTTCTGTGCACAGTGTATGGGCTTTGAAAGAAAAAGGCTACGAAACCATTATTGTAAATAATAACCCAGAGACCGTTAGTACAGATTTTGATATTGCAGATAAATTGTACTTTGAACCATTGACAGCAGAAGATGTGGAAAGTATTGTAGATATTGAGAAACCAGATGGTGCAGTGGTACAGTTTGGTGGACAGACTGCAATTAAACTTACTGAAGCACTTATGAAAATGGGTGTGCCAATTCTTGGAACCAGTGCAGAAAATGTGGATGCTGCAGAAGATAGAGAATTGTTTGACCAGATTTTACAGGAATGCCAGATTCCAAGAGCTGCTGGTGGAACAGTATTTACAACAGAAGAAGCCCTAAAGGTGGCAAATGAGTTAAAATATCCTGTACTTGTGAGACCTTCTTATGTGCTTGGAGGACAGGGAATGCAGATTGCCATTTCTGATGATGATATTGTAAAATTCATGGAAATTATCAATCGCTATGAACAGGATCATCCAATTTTAGTAGATAAATATTTACAGGGAATGGAAATTGAAGTAGATGCAGTATGTGATGGAACAGATATTTTAATTCCTGGTATTATGGAGCATATTGAAAGAGCAGGTATTCACTCAGGAGATAGTATTTCTGTATATCCAGCACAGTCATTATCTCAGGAGATTGAGGATACACTTGTAGAATATACAAGAAGACTTGCAAAGTCTCTCCACGTTATTGGACTAATCAATATTCAGTTTATTGTCCATGAAAATACGGTATATGTAATTGAAGTAAATCCTCGTTCCAGCCGTACTGTGCCATATATTAGTAAGGTAACAAATATTCCGATTGTGGATTTGGCTTCCCAGGTTATTTTGGGATCTAAGATTACAGATTTAGGATTTTCCTATGGATTGCAGAAGAAATCTGAATATATTGCAATCAAGATGCCAGTATTCTCTTTTGAAAAATTAAGAGGAGCAGATATCAGCCTTGGACCTGAAATGAAATCCACTGGGGAATGTCTTGGTATTGCAAAGACATTTAATGAAGCATTATATAAAGCATTTTTAGGTGGAGGTATTGTTCTTCCTAAACATAAGAAAATGATTATCAGTGTAAAAGATGAAGATAAAGAAGAAGTTGTGGATATTGCAAGAAGATTCTCAAATCTTGGATATCAGATATTTGCAACTAGAGGAACAGCAAAGAAATTAAATGAAAGCGGAGTAGAGGCAGTGCCAGTTAACCGTATTAATCAGGAGTCTCCTACTTTAATGGATTTGCTTTTGGAACATCAAATTGATTTGGTCATTGATACCCCAACCCGTGATGACAAAAATAGAGATGGATTTATTATCCGCAGAACAGCAATAGAAACAGGAGTAACATGTTTAACTGCCTTAGATACAGCTACTGCATTAGTAACAAGTTTAGAGACACAGAAAGATGGCGTAGCTGAGGTAGTGGATATTGCAAAGATTTAATATTATTGGAGGATCGCCACTTTTATGTGGCGATTTTTTCCCTTTATAGGAAAGTTCGTCCTATAAAGGAAAAAGCTCCGCGAGGATGTGCACAGATGCGTAAGGGGTATTGTTGCAAAAAGCATGCAACATGCATCTGGCACACAAAGTGTGCAATCCCCTCATGAATGAGGGGCTAGGGGAGTTGATGTGGGCTTGCCCACTTTGTTCTCATGCAAAAATGGCCTCTAAAACGACCAATATTGCCTAAATGGTTGTAAGAGCATAAGAATTATGCTACACTGAAATATATTTTAGAGGAAGGAGTGAACATTATGCAGGAAATATATCAATATGAAAACCGCTTAATAAAAGAACTTGAAAAATATTATCCAGAAGTGGTATCCCGTTTAAACTATCCAGGAGATGCGGAAAGTATCAAAAAGATAGAAGAAGAAATTGGAGAGGAATTGCCAGAAAGTTTTAAAAAATTGTACCAAGAGTTTAATGGAGAAGATAAAAATCTTTATGTAGGAGTTATATTAGGGTTTTCTTTAATGAGTGCAGTATCAATATTGGAAGAGCTTCATTTGTTAAAAGAATATAATGTAAATACAGTAATGAAGTCTAAGAGTGAAGATGCAATTAGTGAAGAAGAAATAGGAAAAAGAATTATAATACCATTTGCTTTTGATGCATCTCGTTGTTATATTGCTTTGGATTTGACACCAGGTCAAAAAGGAAAAAAGGGACAAGTTATTACATTAGATTTTGATTATCACAGTTCTTTTTTATTGGCAGATAGTTTGGAAGAATTTTACGATTTTATTATAAAAATGATGGAAGAAAAAAAGTGCCAGGTAGAGATTGGTGAGGAAGATGAGGAATATTTTGAATTTGAATCTGGACATTTTTTTAATAATTTAGAGGAACTTTTGGCAGATATAAATAAAAAAGAGGAAGAAGAAATTTTATGAATAGAAGAATACCAGAATGAAAAGGAGAATGAAGAACATAACATTTGATAGAGACGATAATTGGTGCGATGAAGCATTAAAAAGCTATTGTGAAACAAATAAAAAGGAACCTTCTAAACTATGCATAATATAGGAACATAAAAAAGCTGGATTCTAAATACAATTTAGCTGAGATTATTCACGGCTTAAGCATGAACTAAGTCTTATGTAAGACGAAGGCTTACAAATAAAGACTTAGTCACGCTTAATAGGTCAATTGATGATGATTGCAGACAGGTGACGCTGCCAAGCGGCTCCTAGCTGCGATAGCAGCGGTTTGCAATATAAGTCGTGAATAATTGAGGTTTAGTATTTGAATCCAGCTTTTTTATAAAAAAAACAAAAATTAACTGTGATACGGTGCTTTAAAAAAATAAAAAACTGCTCTTTTTTGTATAATATTTGTTGAAAATTTCTTATTGTATTGTGCATTTTGCTGTGGTAAGATATAATATAATAATAGGCTTACTGAAAGAATAAAATATTTAAAAAAACAAATTTCGCTTTTTGCAGGAAGCTGACATGTCTGTTAAACACAGGCATAACCATAAATCAAAGATAAAGGATGGTACAAATGGAAGAAATTATCAGATTGCAGGAATATGAACCATTATGGGATGAATGGAGAATGGATAAATTTTTATATGAAGGAAATTTATCAAACATATATCAAGTTAAAAATAAAGAGAACATAGGTGTAATTAAGGTGATTTCTGTACCCAAGATTCAAACAGAAGTGGGAAATGGACAAAATCTTGAAAATAGGGAACAAATGAATAATTATTTTCGAGAGGTTGTTAGTGTATTAGAAAATGAAATTTCAAAACTGTCAATTTTGCAAGAAATTCCTAATATATTGACTTATAAAAAGTATCAAGCCTTTGAGAGAAGTACAGAAATAGGATTTGATTTTATATTACTAATGGATAAAGAACAAAGTCTTTTAGAGTATGTTGCAAGTAAGAAGATAACAAATAAAGAAATTGTCCGTATTGTAAAAGAAGTGGCAGAGATTTTGGAAAAAGCTCATAGTGAAGATATTATACATAAAGATATAAAGGTAGAGAATATTTTTATAGGAAAAAATGGAGAGGGAATTCTTGGTGATTTTGCACTAGCTAGAAAGATTGAAAGTTTTCAATCCAGAAGTTACCGTAAAATGGACAATGTTTATACAGCTCCTGAGGTTATGTCTGAGTATGATTATAATGTATCTACAGATATATTTGCACTAGGAATGGTTTTGTATTTATTATTAAATAATGGTGAAATACCAATATCTTGTGATCGCAGAACCTTTAAAACAGAAGTGCCAAAACCAGAAAGAGCAAAGGAAAAACTTGGCAGTATAGCTTTGAAAGCCATAGCGTATCGTGCAAGAGACCGATATGCTTCTGCGAAAGAAATATATAATGCGTTATGTGAGTTGACAGAAGAAGATTTTGAATTACCAGTGGAATATATAGAAGCAGAAGAAGCTCGTAAAAAAATACAAGAAGAAAAAGAAAACCTACAAAAGGAAGAAGCGAAAAAAGCCGAAGAGGAACGAATACGAAAAGAAGAAGAAGCGAAAAAAGCTGAAGAAGAACGTATACAAAGAGAAGAGGAAGCAAGAAAAGCTGAGGAAGAGCGTATACGAAGAGAAGAAGAAGCAAAAAAAGCTGAGGAAGAGCGTATACGAAGAGAAGAGGAAGCAAGGAAAGCTGAGGAAGAACGAATACGAAGAGAAGAGGAAGCGAGGAAAGCTGAGGAAGAACGAATACGAAGAGAAGAGGAAGCAAGAAAAGCTGAGGAAGAACGAATACGAAGAGAAGAGGAAGCGAGGAAAGCTGAGGAAGAACGAATACGAGAAGAAGAAAAAAGACGGTTAGAACTTATTCGAATTGCAGAAGAAGAGCGAAAAAGGGAAGCAGAAGAACGTTTAATGAAAGAAAACGAAGATGCACAATCTCTAATTGCAAATACTGAAATTTGTCAAGAAGGCAGTTTGCATGGTGCATCGATTCAATTAAATGCAACTATTTCAGACATGGAAAAGTCAGTGTATGATGAAACAGATGAAAGAAATAAAAAGGTTATAGAGAATTCTTCCATGGAAAAAAGCAGACAATATGCAATAGAGCAAGCAGAACAAAAATTAGAGAAAGCTATGGAAGAGAGCCGGATGCTCCTTGGACAGATAGAAGCGGAAGATGCAAAACCTTTATATGAAATACATGCAAACGAAAGAGAATATAGTGGATTTTTTAATTTTGAGGAAACAGTGGCTTTTGAAGAAAAGAAAGCAAATAAAGATTATGACCAAAATATAGATCAGGAACCTTTTGAGCAACAATATATAGCTTCTACTAATGTGCCAACAAAAGCCAGCAAAAAGCCGTTAATTTTTATTGCTATATTGCTTATTATTATTGGTACAGGAACTCTTTTATATTGTAATGAAGCTACCAGAACAAAAATTCAGGATACTTATAATAAAGCCATAGAATATTTTGAAAATAAGGATGTTGCTAGTTTATCCGAGAAAGATGTTTTGGCTATTTCTAAAAGAGAATATTAGTGGGGAATTAATTGCTTAGGAAAAATGTAACTGTTCAGAACCATGAACAGTTACAGAAAAATTAAATAATTGAGAGGGAATTGATGAAAAAATATATTCGAGGTATGTTTTATGGAAGTAGAAAAACAAAATTATATTTGTGGATGATTGTTCTTGCGATGGTAATATCAATAGGATGTCTTGGAGCTGCACTTTTGGGAGCTGGACTTAATTTTGTATATATTGCATTTGGTGGTTTAATTTTTGCAGTAACATATTCTCAATTAGGTGTCTTCCGGGATGTAAATAAGGAGATAAAAACCGGAAATATAAATAAAAAAAACAACCATAAAATACTGGAAAAAGATAGCATTCATAGTGGTTCAAAAGTAAAAAAAATCATAGAGGAAAAAGCGAGTGACAATGAATATAACCAGTACACAGAAAAAAATATTAAGAAATATTTAGTTGCATATAAAGTAAAAAAGCAAAGTTTTCTGGCTGTTATTGATTCATCAGAGAAGTACCATATAAAAAATTGTCCTGCTTATGTATGGGGAGATAAAAAGTATTTATACTTTTTGCTTTTAGAGAAAAAGGTTAGAACAATTGCTATTCCCCGTACAGAAACAGCGGTTATTCATTATGAAAAAGGTGCTATGGTTACAGACTTAGAGGAATATAAAAAACTAAAGGATTCTTTCTTTCTTGGTTCTATGTTCCGGGGATATATTCCTGAATATTACCGAACTATGGTAAATGGATTTAGTACCTTTAAAAAGAATCTTTTTATTGTGTCTTCTGATGTTAGGGTATCGGCGGCTTCTATCCGTGGAATTATGAAAATAACAAATTGTAGATTAGAGCTGGACAGTACACAACTGGATAGAAAGCGGTTTGGTGGATATTTTGAAGAAGCTTACAAGGTAAAATTACTTTTACAGGAAGAAATTTATGATGCAGAAGAATATAAAGTGAAAATTAAGGAAATATTAACGGGACTGGCAAAACATGAGGAACAAATAGATGTATTCCGTAATACGATTGCCTCTATGGTGCAATATCATTTAATATCGCCTGAGTATGCAGAGTATTACATGGATTATCGTTATAAGCTGGAAAAGAAATAACATAATGACAAATTGTATATTTGAAGGTAACTATTCAGGTAGAAACACGCATTTACTGCGTGTTTCGTAAGAAAAAGCAAATTTTGATTGTTCTAAGCCCTTCGCCGAAGGCGAATTTGTATGGGCTTAGAACGTAACTGTTCATGGTTCTGAACAGTTATATTTGAAGAAAGAAGGTTTTATATGAAAGAACAAGATATAAAAGCAGGGGATATATATCGTCATTTTCAAGGTAATCTTTATCAGATAGTAACAGTAGGAAAGCATGTAGAAACATTGGAAGAATATATCGTGTATCAGGCATTATATGGAGAATTTCAGATATATATTCAAAAATTACAGGACTTTTTTGCTGTTTTAGATAAAGAAAAATATCCAGAAATAGAACAGAAGTATTGTTATGAAAAGGTAGAAAAAGAGAAGCTGGCTACAGAAAAAAATACTAGTATTTTTACTATACAGAATGGAAATACACCAATACCTGACGATACAAAAAAAGTCACACTTCATACAGATACTTTTATGGAACAAAATGATGATAAAGATGGAATGCAAATGCTAATGGAATTTTTAGATGCCGAAACCTGTAAAGAAAAAATGGAAATTTTTATGAAAATGAGAGGAAAATTGGATGAGAAACTTTTAATGAATATAGCGGTTTCTTTGGATTTAGTAGTAGATGAAAAAAATATGGAGGATAGTTGTCAAATTATTATTAAAAATTTGGAACAAAGAAGCAAGTTTGAATGTTTTCGGTTGCGTTGAAATGAAAGAGGAACAAAGTTCCTCTTTTGTTGTAGATATTATTAGGTAATTATGAAACTCAATTTACTCTATGAGTTTTTGTGCAAAGTTCACATATCACTGCAAGGCACGTTTTCACTGCTCTCAACCGTAGCAGTACATATGCTAGTAAAGCTTAAGAAACCGAGCCAAAAGGCGAAGGTTGATTAGCTGCTTTACTGTATGCATGCGAAGCGTTTTTGCTAGGTGCTGAAACACAGCACCTAAGTACCGACGGTCTCGAAAGCACCCAGCTTTGATATGTAAATCTGCACAAAATAATTTAAGTTAATGAGAGTTTCGCAATTACCTATGTAGATATTATAATTGGGAGGAAAGTTCTTCCCAAGTTGTCATTAGGTTCTCCAATTTGGATTCAATTTCTTCTTTTTCTTGGTTTAATTTCATTAATTGTGCTAAGTCGCTATAAATTTCTTCTTGTACCAACAGAGTATCAATTTCGTCATTGCGTTTTTCCAAAGTGATGATTTCTTTTTCTGCTTTATCAATTTGATTTTGTATTTTTCTAATTCTTGCCTGCTCATCCTTTTGCTGTTGCCAATTTAATTTATTTTGAGAAGTTTCTGTTGTATTTACTGAAGATGTGGTATTTATAAGAATTCCTGAAGTTTGGTAAGTGACTTCTTTCTTCTCTAAATAATAGTCATAATTTCCAATATAATTCAGAAGCTGGCAATGGGTTAACTCTAAAATCCGGGTGGCAGTCTGATTGATAAAATAACGGTCATGAGATACATAAAGTACTGTACCAGTATAATTGTTAATTGCCTGTTCCAAAATTTCTTTTGAGAGAATATCTAAATGGTTGGTTGGTTCATCTAAAATCAAAAAGTTAGCTTCTGAGAGCATAAGTTTTGCCAAAGATACCCGCCCACGTTCTCCTCCGCTTAAGTCTTTGATTCTCTTGAATACATCATCTTCTGTAAAAAGAAAAGAGGCAAGTGTATTTCGGATCTTAGTTTGCGTAAGTTTAGGATAGGCATCATGAATTTCATCCAAAATTGTTTTATTCATGTCTAAAACCTGATGTTCCTGATCGTAGTATCCGATTTTTACATTAGTTCCAAGAGTAATTTTTCCAGTATCTTGAGAAAGTACACCAGTTATCAATTTTAATATAGTGGTTTTACCTGTACCGTTTTCACCAATAATAGAAACTTTTTCACCGCGTTTTAGAGAAAAAGAAAGATTCTGAAACAATGACAGAGAATCAAATCTTTTAGAAAGATTTTCCACAGTAAGTACATCATTACCACTAATAATATTCGGATCAAGATGAATACGCATTGTAGTATCTTGGGTGATAGGTTTTTCTATGACATCCATTTTCTGTAAAAGTTTTTCACGGCTCTCTGCACGTTTAATGGATTTTTCCCGGTTAAAAGAGCGAAGCTTTGCGATAACCTCTTCCTGATGTTTGATTTCCTGTTGCTGGTTGTAATATTGATGCAGTTTTGCTTCACGGAGTTCTGCTTTTTTCTTGGCATAGTCACTATAATTACCTTGAAAAACAGTTGAAGTACTTTGCTCAATTTCCACAACCTTAGAAACAATTTTGTTTAGAAAATAACGGTCATGGGCAACGATTACAACAGCACCATTATAATTTAATAAATAATTTTCCAGCCAGGCAATAGAAGCAATATCTAAATGATTGGTAGGCTCATCCAGTAAAATAATATCTGGTTTTGATAAAAGAAGCTTACCAAGAGAAACACGGGTCTTTTGTCCACCGGATAGCTGGTTTGTTTTCTTGTAGAAATCATCTTCCGTAAATCCTAATCCTTTTAAAACACCAATAATTTCACTTCGATAGGCATATCCATTTTGTTGTTCAAATTCGTGGGTAAGATTAGAATATTGTTCTAGTGCCTGATCTAATTTTGCACCGCTTAAATGAGACATATCTTGTTCCATGCGGCGGATTTTATGGTCTAACTGAATAATATCTCTCTTCATAGATAAAAGCTCATCATAAATACTATTATCTGAAGAAAGTTCCTGATGCTGGGCAAGATATCCAATGGTTGCACCTTTGCTTAGTATAATCTCACCTTCATCTTGGGAAGATTCCTGCATAATTATTTTTAAAAGAGTTGATTTGCCCGCACCGTTTGCACCTACAATGGCAACCTTCTCTAATTCATTAATATGGAATGAAATATTTGACAACACAGTATCTGTTCCAAATGATTTCGATATATTTACACAAGATAAAATCATAAGTACCTCCTAAAGTAAAAAATAGTAAATGTAGATGATTAGAATTATAAGTGGAATAATTAGGAATGTCAATGGTTACAGACTGCCTCTGGTTAAACAGTAATGAACAGTAGTTACTGTTCACTCACAAGCTTGACACTTGCTGTCAAGCTATGTGCCAAGAATGTGAAATAGCCAAGAATCCAGCCTTTCGCCGAAGGCGAATTATAATAGCCTGGATTCCGTTACTGTTTGCACTGTAGGTGTGAACAATAATAAACAGTAACGAACAAGTATCTATTCATTGACATATATTTCACAATTTTATATAATAAATAAGAAATAAATGAGCGGATTAGAAATCGAGAGAGGATTATCTAAAAATAATGGGAGGAATTTGTTGTGGCAGATAAAGAGATTTCCCTAGCAGTAATTAAAAGATTACCGAAGTATTACCGAAACCTGGCGGAGTTGCTGGAGAACCGGGTAGAACGGATCTCATCAAAAGAGTTAAGTGAGAGAATGCAGGTGACAGCATCACAAATACGGCAGGATTTAAATAATTTTGGAGGTTTTGGACAGCAGGGATATGGATATAATGTAGAGTATTTATATCATGAAATCGGTAAGATTCTAGGACTGACCAGAACCTATTATATGATTATTATTGGTTCTGGAAATTTAGGTCAGGCATTAGCAAATTATACAGATTTTGAAAAAAATGGCTTTGTATTAAAGAACATGTTTGATCAGAATCCAGAGTTAATCGGCAAGAAGATTCGTGGAATTGAAATTTTAGACGCTGCAAAACTTACTCAGTATTTGAAAGTCCATTCAGTAGATATTGCTGCAATTACCATACCAAAGGAGAATGCTCCAGAAGTAGCATTGGAATTGGTAAAGGGTGGAGTAAAGGCGATTTGGAATTTTGCACCAACAGATTTGCATTTACCAGAAGGCGTTAAAGTGGAGAATGTACATTTGGCAGACAATTTGATGCGTTTGTCTTATAGTTTAAAATGTGAGGAATAGTAAAAAATGAAGTTTAAAGGAAAAAAAAGACAAGAGGAAATAATAGATATAGACGAGAGCGAAGAAAAATTTTTAGAACATTTTCGAGGAGTAGAAATACCTATTTTAACTTTGGATGAAAGATGGCTTACTATGTTTCCAGATGGACAAAAATCAAAAAAAGTGTTGCGTTTGGAAAAGGATTTAAAAGAAGCATTTAAATATCAGGCAAAATTAGCAGAGGATTTAAAGGTAGCAGAAAGTGCGAAGAAACAGTTAATGGATCGGATTATTCGCAATATGAAGATTGCCCAAATTAGCGAAGAAGAAGCAATGCTTCAAGAAAAAAGCCAGGAATTTATACGTGAATTGAATGAACGAATAAGTAAGATGGAGTCCCAGTATGAAGTTATGCCTCAAAAGATAAAAGATTTGAATGAAGCACTATTGATGGAAAGTTTACGATTCTGTTATCGTAAAATGAGTGCAAACAGAGATAATATCCAAAAACAGGAAGTTCTAATTCAAGAAGCAAAAAAATTGTTAGAGGAGAGAACCGCTAAGAAAAAAGAAATGCAAAAACAAAATGAAAGAATGTATGTCTTTGTACATCATTTATTTGGAAGAAATGTATTGGAAATATTTAATGAGTTTGATGAATATGATGAGGATTCGGAAGAATAATCCGGGAGTATTTATGCTTAATAGATTAACTGACGATAAATAATGATGAACAATCATGGAAAGAAGGCATTGATAAGTCGTGATTATTGGAATAGGTACAGATATGATAGAGATAGAACGCGTAGTAAAAGCTTGTGAAAAAGAAGCTTTTTTACTACGCACTTTTACAAGTGAGGAAGTTTTACTGATAAAAAAAGATCCAAGAAAATCCGCAGATAATTTTGCTGTAAAGGAAGCGGTTTCAAAAATGTTTGGAACAGGATTTCAAGGAATTTCTTTATCTGAGATAGAAGTTTTACGGGACTCTTTAGGAAAACCTTATGTTAATTTATATGGAAATGCGAAAAAACTGTCAAAACAACTTGGAATAAAAAAAATACATGTGAGTATTACCAACACAAGAGACTTGGTACAAGCCTTTGTTGTAGGAGAAGGAGAATAAAATGAAACAAATCTTAAATAGTAGAGAGATGCAAGAGATTGACAGACATACTATAGAAGACATTGGAATTCCAAGCATGGTGCTTATGGAGCGTGCTGCGTTATCTGTTGTAGAGGAATTAGAGAAAACAATAAAAATAACAGATACCATACTTTGTGTGTGTGGCACTGGAAACAATGGCGGTGATGGAATTGCAATAGCAAGAATGCTTTATCAGAAAGGATATCAGGTAACGGTATGCATTCTTGGAGATAAGACAAAATGTTCTGCTGAAACAAAACAACAATATCAAATAGCAAAAAATATTGGGGTAAAATTTGAGGACAAGAAAGAGACAAAGGAATATACTATTATTGTAGATGCGATTTTTGGAATTGGCTTAACAAGAGATATAGGTGGAATTTATGAAGAGTATGTGGAACGGATTAATAGAGAAAAGCATTTTGTATGTGCCGTGGACATTCCTTCCGGGATATGTAGTAATACAGGGAAGATCCGGCATACGGCAATAAAAGCAGATATTACAGTAACATTTGGCTATTGGAAGTTGGGATTACTTTTATATCCGGGAGCAGAATATGCAGGCAGAGTAGTAGTGGCTGATATTGGATTTGATGGATTTGCTGCAAATACAGAATTTGAGAAATTTTTGTATGAAGCAGAGGATATCACAAGACTTTTGCCAAAGAGAAAAACGTATTCCAATAAGGGAACTTATGGAAAAGTATTAATAATTGCTGGCAGCAAAAATATGAGTGGAGCTTGTTTTTTATCAGCAAAAGCAGCATATAGATCAGGGGCAGGACTTGTACGGATTGTGACACCAGAAGAAAATAGAATTATCATGCAGACCAGCCTTCCAGAAGCTGTATTAGACACATATCGTTTGGAAACATTTCCAGAAGACTGCCTACGGATAAAAAAATATATAGAAGAGTCAGATTCTATTGTAATAGGACCAGGAATGGGAAAGGACTCAGAGGCGGAACAACTTTTACAAATGGTAATCGAAAATAGTAAAGTTCCTACAGTAGTGGATGCAGATGCTTTGCATCTGCTAGTGAAGTTAGGAAAAATACCACCTTATCAAAAAGAGAAACCTTGTAAATGGAATTTGCCAGAATATTTTATTTTAACTCCTCATAGAAAAGAGTTGGCAATGTTATTGGGAAATCAAACAACTGTGAAGGAAATTTGTGATAATTTGTTAACAATCTTGCGTTCATGCAGCAATAATCCCAATATAACAGTATTAAAAGATGCTAGAACAATTGTTTTAAAAGACAAACGATGCTATATAAACACTTCTGGAAATGATGGTATGGCAACAGCAGGAGCTGGAGATGTATTGACTGGGATTATAGCTGGTCTGGCGGGGCAGGGGCTGTCTCCGTATGATGCAGCAACATTGGGGGTTTATCTGCATGGTCTGGCAGGAGATAAAGTTTCTATTTCAAAAGGGAAATATAGTTTGCTGGCAGAGGATATTGTAGAAGGAATCATTGTGGTATTGTCAGAGATTTCCAGTCAAATACCCCGCAGCAAGCTACGGGGCATGACCTAGCTTCTTTTTAGCAAGTTCGCCCCAAGGGGCGGGGGATTTGACCCTCGCGGCAGTCGCCAAATGCGAGCAAGCTCGCACTTGGCTCGTTGCTTCGCGGGAATAAATTGGAGGATTAGGGTAACTATTCAGGGTTCTGAACAGTTATGGATTAGGAGGCAAGTAGGATGAAAGAATACTATAGAGTGCAGGCGAATATAAATTTAGACAATATTTGTAATAATGTAATAAAAGCTAGAAAGTTGCTTGCAAAAGATACAAAAATTATGGCAATCATTAAAGCCGATGGATATGGACATGGTGCTGTGCCAATTGCGAAGGTATTAGAAAACTATGTGGAAACTTATGGAATTGCTATTTTAGAGGAGGGAATTGAGTTAAGGAAAGCTGGTGTAAAAAAGCCAATACTCATTCTTGGATATACCCCAGAACAAATGTGTAAGGAATTAGTTTATTATGATATTATGCCAGCAGTTTTTTCTTATAGGATGGCAAAAGTAATTTCCAAAGAAGGGGTCCGGCAAAATAAAACGGTACAAATCCACATAAAATTAGATACAGGAATGAGTAGAATTGGATTTTCCTTAACAGAGGATAGTGTAAAAGAAATTGAGAAAATAAACCAATTGGAAAATATACAGATTGCAGGATGTTTTTCACACTTTTCCAAAGCAGATGAAGTAGATAAAAGTTTTACTTATACACAATTAGAAAGATTTGAGAAATTTGTAGAACGATTGGCAGAGGTTGGAATACACATTCCAACAAAACATATTTCTAATAGTGCAGGAATCATAGAAGTTCCTGAAGCAAATAAAGATATGGTTAGAATTGGAATTTCTACCTATGGACTATATCCATCCAAGGAGGTTGATAAAAGTAAACATGTATTAGAGCCAGCCATGGAGATTAAAGCATGTATTTCTTTTGTAAAAGAATTAGAGCCAGGTGTGGGAATTGGCTATGGTGGAACTTTTGTTACCCAGAAAACAACAAAAGTGGCAACGATACCAGTGGGGTATGGAGATGGTTATCCCAGAGCATTGTCTGGAAAGGCCAGAGTGTTGATTCATGGATGTTCTGCTCCTATATTAGGACGTGTATGTATGGATCAGTTTATGGTTGATGTGACAGATATTCCTGATGTGAAAGAAGGAGATATTGTTACATTGGTTGGACGAGATGGAACCGAATGTATTACAGTGGAAGAATTGGCAGATATGGCAGGTTCTTTCAATTATGAATTTGTATGTGATGTGGGAAAAAGAATACCAAGAGTATATTTTTATGGTGGAAAGAAAGTTGGTACTTCTGATTTTTATTCATATAATCCCACAGAATTTGAATGGTAACAATCCAGCAATGCAAATGTATATGTAGAAACTGCATAAGAGAACTTGAACGCAGAGGGTAGATTGTACATATACTTGTATATGCTTAATGCCATTTGGATTTTGTCAGTTGATTCAAAATATTTTTAGACATTATGTATATTCTGACAAAATATGAATGGCATGTCTGAGAATAAAAATAATTACAAGATTTTATAAAAAGAATGATTGCAAAGTATACTTCAATCAAAGTTGGAAATACTATAGTTAGATTAAGACAGAGGTTTTAACTCTAAAGTAAGTTCAATAATATTTTATAAGTGTGAAGCACATACATATAGCATTTATAAGATGGATGGGAGTAAAAATGGTTATTCGACGAGGTGATATATTTTATGCGGATTTAAGACCTGTAATAGGTTCGGAACAAGGAGGAATCAGACCGGTTTTAATTGTACAAAACAATACCGGAAATAAACATAGTCCTACTGTAATTTGTGCCGCAATTACATCAAAGATGAACAAGGCAAAATTGCCAACACATGTAGAAATATCAGCAAAGGATAATGGTATAACGAAAGATTCTGTTATACTGCTAGAACAAGTTAGAACTATTGACAAAAGCAGGTTAAAAGAAAAACTGTGTCATTTAGAAGGTGAAATTATTGAAAAAATAGATCATGCATTAGCTGTAAGTTTTGCTATTATGCCAGAAGAAAAAAATACATAAGGGTTTTGAAATTCTGAGATATCTATTTATGGATTGAGCAATATCTCAGAATAAAAAGGAGAGGGACGAAAGATAGTGGCAGAAAAATATTTTATTGTTATCATGGTGATATTGATATTGTTGGAAGCTGTATTGTCTTGTGCATTATCTGCTTTGGAGAATTGTAGTGAAAAAGAGATACAAAAGAAAGTTCGTGTGGGAAATACCAAAGCAAAGCAAATTATATTTGTTTTGGAAGAAATGCAAAAGTATGATAATTTTATTTTAGCAATTATGACAATATTAAATCTTGGTATAGGAATTATTGCAGGTACTCAATTGAATGGTTGGATGAAATATATCCAGAATATGAGGTTTCAATATAAACAGATAGAGTGGTTACTTTGTGGTATCTGTATTTTTCTTTTATTTTTTTGTGTCATATTATTGGGGAATGTTATACCAAGAAAAATTGCAAAAAAGAATCCTGAAAAGAAAGCAGAGTATTTAGTGGTTTTTCTACTTCATTTTTTAAGACTTTTCAAACCTTTTATTTTCGTATTAGGATGCTCAGTATCTTTATTCTTTAAAATAACGGGTAATAATCCTAAAGAATATGAAAATAATGTGACAGAAGAAGAAATTATTGCAATAGTAAATGAAGGCTTAGAACATGGTGTTTTAGAAAATAATGAAGCAGAAATGATATCTAATATCATGGAAATGAATGAAAAAGATGTTAGAGGAATTATGACAAGACGGCAAAAGATTGTGGCACTAAATGGAGAGTTGGATTTAGAGAGTGCCATGCATGTTATGCTTGAAAAATCTTTTTCCAGATTTCCGGTTTATGTAGGTGATATTGATAACATTGTTGGAATTGTGTTTTGGAAAGATGTAACCAAATATTATATTCAAAATCAAGATAGAAGTATTCCTCTTTCCAAGTTGGCTAGGAAACCATACTTTGTACCAGATACACAAAATATAGATCTTTTATTTGAAGAAATGCAAATGAAGAAAATACATATGGCAGTTGCAATTGATGAATATGGTCAGACGGCAGGAATTGTAGCAATGGAAGATATATTAGAAGAAATTGTAGGCAATATTTTTGATGAGTTTGATGAAGATGAGCGAATGATTATTAAGCAAAGAGAAGGCAAATACTATATGAGAGGATTAACGAATTTAAAAGATGTAGCAGAAGAACTTCATTTGGATATGGAAAAAGAACTGGAAGATTATGGTACATTAAACGGATTTTTAGTGTCTAAATTGGGGCATATTCCTTCTTTTAAAGAAAAAGTGACTATAAATTTTCAAGGATATGAGTTTCATGTAGTGGATGTAAAAGATAAGATGATTCGTTTTGTAAGAATTAGAAAAAAGGAAAACCTTTAACAGGACAGGAGACTAGCTGGTCTTCTGTTTTTTCATTTATGGTGGCACCTCGCTTGCGAGGCATGATCGTTTTATAGGAAAGTTCGTCCTATAAAGTAAAAACGCTCCGCCTAGGATGTACACAGATGCGTAAGGAATATTGTTGCAAAAAAAGATGCAACACGCATCTGGCACGCAAAGTGTGCAATCCCCTCATGAATGAGGGGTTAGGGGAGTTGATGTGGGCTTGCCACTTTGTTTTTTTATAGAAATTTTTGCAAGCTGCGACGGCTGAAAGAGCCTAGTCCTTTAAGTCTTGCACAAATGCAGTCATTCGTCAGAACTTTCATAGTAAATAGAAAAAGCCCATATAAATATGGGCTTTTTCTTGGGAATTTCTTCCCAAAGCGTATAATAGGGTGGGAGTAGAAAGTGTATAAAACACAATCTATGTTTTAGATTATATATATGGAATATGTCAAAAATATGTCAAAAAGTAAAAAATGTTGAAAAAAGTAAAAAAAATAAAAGTATTTGTATATACTTTCTATATATTCACTCTTTTTAGGTAGAACCTTGCACTCTGCTGCAAGGTTCGTAAAGCACCAAGTGCTGCCTTTGCACTTGTGTGTATCCTCGTTTACGAAACACCCATGGGAATATATTTATGGTGATGCCGCAGTTTACAAGGCATGGGTGTTTTGTAACTATTCAGGTAGAAACACGCATTTACTGCGTGTTTCGTAAGAAAAAGTAACTTTTGTAATGTTTAAGCCCTTTCACCGAAGGCGAATACTCATGGGCTTAAACGTAACTGTTCATGGTTCTGAACAGTTACTATGCTTATATTTTTATAAGGTTAAATGGCAATAAAAAAAGAGCAAAAACTGCTCTTTTTTTATTTTATAAAATTGGAAGGAGAAGAATGAAAAAACACAATTGCTTGCTTTGTTTAGCAAGTTGTTTATCATCTATGTTTTACATTATAAAAAAGAAATATGTGCTGAATGTGTCGGAAATGAAACAAATATATGAACATATTTGTTCACAATTTTAATGATACATGTGATACAGATAAGTAAATAATTTCGCCATGCCATTCATATTTTATGGTCGAAATGAAAAATAAAAAATAGTTTTTAGCTATGACAAAAACAAAAAATGTGATATGATATTTAGGAAAGATAAAATTCATCAAGGGCAGGTTTATAGGAAAAAACATATTTTACCAGAAGTTTGTGCTTGGCAGATAAAAAAGATTATGTTAAAGAATAGGTGTATAAAATGAGGATTACAGTATTATGTGTAGGAAAAATAAAAGAAAAGTTTTTTCAAGATGGTATAGCGGAATACAAAAAGCGTTTATCGAGGTATTGTAATTTAGAAATTATCGAAGTGGCAGATGAAAAGACACCTGATAATGCCAGTGATCTGGAGTTAGAAAAAATAAAAGAGAAAGAGGCACAACGGTTGCAAAAGTACATAAAAAAGGAATCTTATGTCATTACTCTTGAAATAGCAGGAAATATGATTAGTTCTGAACAATTGTCTCAAAAAATCAATCATCTTGGGATATTTGGAAACAGCCATATTATCTTTATTATTGGTGGGTCTGTAGGTTTGCATGACAGTATTTCAAAACAGTCAGATTATAAATTAAGTTTTTCAAAATTCACATTCCCACATCAAATGATGCGAATGATATTGTTAGAACAAATTTATCGTAGTTACCGGATTATTATGAAGGAACCATATCATAAATAGTATAATCTTTTACTTGAAAGAGAGAGAAAGAATACTTGTGAAAGGGGTAAAATAATGAAGGAGATTGGTTATATTGTAACAAATTTTTCGGAAAAATTTGGAATTCCTAGACAAAGTGGATTAGTTGAGACAAAGGGAAAGATAATTTTTAAACCAGAATATAGAACAAAGGATGCATTTAAAGGACTAGAAAAGTTTTCTCATATATGGATTCTATGGAAATTTTCAAAATCCATAAAAAAGAATTGGTCTGCAACGGTAAAGCCACCACGGTTAGGAGGGAATAAAAGATTAGGCGTTTTTGCAACGAGGTCGCCCTTTCGCCCTAATCCAATAGGACTATCTTCCGTTCGGCTGGAAAAAATAGAGTATGACGAAAAAAAAGGAACTATATTGTATATTTCAGGTGCAGACATGTTAGATGGAACACCAATTTATGATATTAAACCATATTTGCCTTACACGGACTGTCATGATGATGCAAGAGGTGGATTTGCAGATGAAGTTTTAGAATATCAATTAGAAGTGGAATTTCCAGAAGAATTATTAATGACCCTTCCAATGAAATATAGAAATAGTGTGATAGAAATATTGAAACAAGATCCAAGACCTTCTTACATAAAGGATAAAAAGCGGGTTTATGGAGTAGTTTATGCTAATTATAATATTCGTTTCCGTGTACAGGATTGTATAGCAGAAGTATTAGAAGTCCAGAAAATAAATTGTAACTGTTCAGAACCGTGAATAGTTACAGTCAAATACCCCGCAGCAAGCTACGGGGCATGATCTAGCTTCTTTTTAGCAAGTTCGCCCCAAGGGGCGGGGTATTTGACCCTCGCGGCAGTCGCCAAATGCGAGCAAGCTCGCACTTGGCTCGTTGCTTCGCGGGAATAAATTACAGAGATTGTTTTTTATATTTTAGACACTGACGGTAGTAGCATAGTGTGAGTAAAAAAAACATAAAATAAAAAAAATGGTATATTTTCACGAAAAATCTTTAATTTTTTCTATGTAAAAAATAATAGAAAAAACTTGAAAAAATAAAAAAATAGTTTATAATAGTAGTGAGATAATTGGTAAAGTAAAATGTTTTGGAGGAGATAGTACATGTATAAGATAATGCTTGACATAAGAAGTATGGAGGATGCAAAAACATTTGTGAATATTGTAAGACGTTATGAATTTAATGTGGATGTGTTGTCTCAACAATATGTTGTAGATGCAAAATCAATTTTGGGAGTTTTAAGCTTAGACTTGAGTCAACCAGTAGAAGCATTTGCTAGAAGTAATGATTGTGGAGATTTAATGAAAGAATTGGAGGTTTTTGTTCATCCAGGAGAGCATATGGTATATGTAGAAGATTAAGATGCTTTATCAAAGGAGACAAAGCATTTTTTTGTGTCATTACTATAACAAATAAGGTTGCCCTTTTATTTAAACAAATGTTTAAGTAAAAGGGTTTTTTACTTACTATTAAAGTCCTGACAAACGTCTATATTTCATGCAAGCTTGCTTGCAAAGAAATATAGCCATTTGGCTGGCTAAACTGTATGAGTATGTAGGGCTATGCTCCTGTTCATTTACAAGCTTGACACTTGCTGTCAAGCTATGTGCCAAGAATGAAATTATGCAAGATTTTGCCCCCATACATCGAAGATATATTCATAATGGGGCAAAATCGTTACTGGGCACAGGGAACCTGTGAACAGTAACAGGCGACA
>JAAVHR010000016.1 GCA_014799595.1 Clostridiales bacterium
GCTGGCAAAATATTCATGTATGGCGTTAAGCATATAAAAGTATATGTACAAATTGCCCTTTGTGAGCAAGCTCCCTCGTGCAATTTGCACATATACTTTTGCATGGCTGAACTGTTACCCCACTTTTTTATATTCTTCCCTCTTTTGTAAAGCTTCTCTTCCCCTGCCAGATATCCCGTTCCTTCATAGTCTTATGAATGGTATTCATAACCGTCTTTTTACTGGCACTCCACAAAGGTGCTAATAGCAGCTTCTTAGGTCCATCTCCAGTAATTCTATGAATCACAATATCTTGTGGCAGTAATTCTATACAATTCAATACCAAATCCACATATTCTTCTAATGTAAGCACAGAAAATTCTGATTGGTAATCAGCTAAATCCGTCCCTGATAAGATATGTAAAAGTTGTAGCTTTATCCCTTGTATCCATCCTACCCGCTTATTTATCTGTCCAGTATCAGGCATAACATTCTTATCAAAGAAGTTTTTGGAATATCCACTTAAATACCTTATAGTTTCAAGTATATCCTCACAGGTTTCAAAAGGCAACCCTAAAATTACATGAACAATTACATCTACCTCAATACGGTTCAACTTCTTCACTGCTTCTTCAAATATTTTCAAAGAATACCCTCGCCGAATAAACTTTGCTGTTTTTTCATGGATGGTTTGTAATCCAAGTTCTACCCAAACTGGCTTTATCTTATTTAATTCCTCTAATAATTCTATTACATCTTCCCCTAAACAATCTGGTCTAGTGCCAATAGACAAAGCTACAATTTGTGGATGCATTATGGCTTCTGTAAAGATTTCTCTCAAATACTCTACTGGTGCATATGTATTCGTATAAGACTGAAAATATGCAATAAACTTATTACCTACTGTCTTTGCCTTTTTAATTCCTTCTATAGCTGTATCAATTTGTTTTGTTACTGTCTCATGCATTGGTGCCGCAAAATCTCCAGAACCTCCTGCACTGCAGAAAATACACCCTCTTTCTCCTAATGTGCCATCCCTGTTTGGGCAAGTCATTCCTCCATTAAGAGATACTTTGTATATCTTCTCACCAAAAGTATTTTTCAAAAAATAGTCAAGGGAATAATATCGTTTCTCATTCCAAAATTTTCTACTTTCCATTGTTATCCACTTTCTATATTCATTCGTAACTGTTCAGAACCATAAACCGTTACGTTTAAACCCATAAATATTCGCCTTCGGCGAAGGGCTTAAACATTGCAGAATTTACGCTGAAAGTCCTGACAAACGGCTATATTTCGTGCAAGCTTGTTTGCAAAGAAATATAGACATTTGGCTGGCTAAACTGTATGAGTATGTAGGGCGGCAGCCCGAAATACGAATACAGTTAGTGATTGCAGGAGTGCGTAGCACGTAGCAATCAACTTTCATTTTTCTTACGAAACACGCAGTTAATGCGTGTTTCTACCTGAATAGTTACATTCTTTCTTAATTTTTCACTCATTTTTCTTCCTTTCTATTATAAACGAAAAATAAGCTTATGCAAAGAATTTTTACACAAGCTTATTCTATCCTCGGTTACTCTATTTCTTCTTTCTCAAATATTTCCATCATATCATCAATATATTCCCACACTTCATCTGCTCCTGTCTTCTTTAAAGACGAAAACGGAATAATTGGTGTACCTTCAACACATTTTAATGTTTTGCGAATCACACTAAGATGCTTTGAAATCGCTCCACGGCTAATTTTATCTGCTTTAGTAGCTACAATAATTGGATTAAAGCCATAATGAAGAATCCAGTTATACATTTCTATATCATTTTTTCCTGGTTCATGCCGTATATCAATTAATAGAAAAATAATACGAAGAGATTTGGAACAAAGCAAATAGTTCTCTATCATTTTTCCCCATTTTGCTTTGATTTCTTGAGATACCCTAGCATATCCATACCCCGGCAAATCCACAAAATACAACAAATCATTAATATTGTAAAAGTTAATAGTCTGGGTTTTTCCCGGCTTTTGAGAAGTTCTCGCATAAGACTTGCGGTTCATCATGGTATTAATCAGGGATGATTTTCCCACATTGGACTTACCGGCAAATGCAATTTCTAATTTATCATGTTCTGGAATCTTACTGGTTATTCCACAAACCGTCTCCAAGTTTACACTTTTTACATGCATATCTAAAATCCTTTCTTATCTGGCATATCCTAAACATCGACTATTTTGTCTTAATGCTATATGATAATACTTCTTTCATATCTTCTACATACAAAATTTCTAGTCCTTGTGTTATCTCTTCATCCAACTCATCAATATCTTTCTGATTTTCTTGGGGTACTAAAATAGTGTTTAACTTTGCTTGTTTTCCTGCTAGAATCTTCTCTTTTAATCCTCCAATTGGAAGCACTCTTCCTCTCAGGGTTACCTCTCCTGTCATAGCAATATCTGCCCGGACTTTTTTCCCTGTAACAGCAGAAAAAACCGCTGTTGCCATAGTAATACCTGCAGAAGGACCATCCTTTGGTGTAGCTCCCGCTGGTACATGAATGTGAATATCATGCTTCTCAAAATATTCTGGTTCTATTTTATACTGTTCGCTTAAAGAACGGACATAGGTAAGTGCAATCTGTGCAGATTCTTTCATCACATCCCCTAACTTTCCAGTAAGCAAAAGTTTACCTTTTCCTGGCATTACATTTACTTCTATTTCTAAGGTATCTCCTCCAACACTGGTCCATGCAAGTCCCCGGACAATACCAACCGCCGGTTTTTTATTTGCTTCATTTGTATGATATTTAACTTTACCAAGATAATGTTCTATATTTTTCGTGGTAATACGCACTTTGGTATCCTCAATTAGATTCTCATCTTGAATACCTTTTTTTATAGCAGATTCAAGAGCTTCGGTTGCAACTTTACGACATATCTTTCCAATAGTTCTCTCTAGCTGCCTTACCCCTGCTTCTCTGGTATATCCATGTATTAACAGTTCCATAGCTTTTTTATCAATTGTTATCTGTTTGGTATCAAGTCCATTTTTCCATAATTGTTTTTTCAATAAATATTTCTTTGCAATCTGATATTTCTCATTTTCTGTATAACTGGATACTTCTATTATCTCCATACGGTCCAGCAATGGCTTTGGTATTGTCTGTAAAGAATTAGCAGTTGCTATAAACAATACTTTAGATAAATCCACTGGAAGTTCTACATAATGATCCACAAATTTATTATTCTGCTCTGCATCTAATACTTCCAATAGTGCTGAAGCAGTATCTCCCCTTTGATCATTTCCTACCTTGTCAATCTCATCCAAAAGCATCAATGGATTCTTTACTCCTGCATTTTTTAATGCTGTTACAATTCGTCCAGGCATAGAACCGACATAAGTTCTTCGGTGTCCACGGATTTCTGCTTCATCACGGACACCCCCAAGACAAACACGGATATATTTTTTATGCAGGGCATCTGCAATGGATCGGGCAATGGATGTCTTACCTGTTCCAGGAGGACCTACCAAGCATAAAATAGGACTATTTCCATTGGAAGTCAGCATACGTACTGCCAGGGCTTCTATCACTCTTTCTTTCACTTTTGTAAGCCCATAATGTTCTTCTTCCAATAGCTGTCTGGCGGCAACCAAATCCTTACTATCTTCACTACATTTTTCCCAAGGAAGGGAAAGTAAAGTTTCAATATATCCTCTTGCAACTGCACTTTCTGCACTACTGCCGGAGTTCATCCGGTATCGCTCAATTTCTGTCCAGATTTTGTTCTTAATCTCTTTACTTGCCTCAAGTTTTCTAAACTTTTCTTTAAATTCCTCTACCTCAGACAAGGTATCTCCTTCGCCTAATTCCTCACGAATCACCTTCATCTGCTCCCGAAGAAGATACTCTCTCTGGTTTTTATCAACTTTTCCTTTCACCTTAACTTGCAGCTCTTTGCGATATTTGGCTATATCAATTTCTTCTGCCAAAAATTCAGCCAACATGTTATAACGTTTTAAACTGTTAAATTCGCCCAGTATATTCTGCTTCGAACGTAAGTCCAAAGGCAGCAAGGCAGCAACTTCATCTATTACCTTCGGAATATAAGTGGTCTCTTTTAATCTTTTTAATGCCTTCTCTCCTATATGATTGCTTTCTTTAGCATATTCCTGTGTCAATTCAAATAAGTGTTGTATCATCGCCTTTTTCTGGCTGTTTGAAAATTCTTCCAGGCCCTCATCTTCCTGAGTCTGTATAATTCCTTGCAAATATGGTTTCTGTTTGGTGAGTTCCATTAAATGTGCCCTATCTACACCCAGTACCATAACACGAATAGAATTTCCAGGCATACGAACCATTTGCTTTATCATAGCAATCGTTCCTGTTTCATATAAATCTTCTCCCCCTGGCAATTCTCTCTCTTCATTCTTCTGAGTAACTAAAAAAAGCATCTGGTCTGTCAACATAGCTTGTTCCACTGCTTCTACAGTTATCTTTCTATTCACATCAAAATGCATAAGCATCCCTGGCAAAACAAGCATTCCTCTCAATGCCACAATTGGCATCGCTCTCTCGTCTCTATTCATAAATCTTTCCTTCATTCTAATTACAGCCCGGCTCTGTGACCAGGCTACTTGCACTTCACAAAACCGAACTGTATTTTTTACTTATGCTATTTCGTTATCATCTTTAAATCTTATGGCTGCCGGTCTTTCTCTTCTATCAGATTCTTCTGAATACTCAAGATATGGCTGCCCTATTCCATCTGCAGTTTCCTTGGTAATGATACATTTGGAGATTCTGCTATCTGAAGGAATTTCATACATGGTATCCATCATAATTTCTTCCATAATTGCACGAAGACCTCTGGCACCAGTCTTTCTTTCAACAGAACGCTTAGCAATCTCACGAATTGCCTCTTCTTCAAAATCCAATTCTACACCATCTAATTCAAATAATTTTTTATACTGTTTTACAATCGCATTCTTTGGCTCTGTCAATATACGAACTAAAGCCTCTTCATCTAACAAATCCAGTCCCACAGATACTGGTACACGTCCTACAAACTCTGGAATCAAACCATATTTTACAAAATCCTGTGGTAATACCTGTTTAAACAATTCTCCAACATTCTTCTCTTCAAAAATGCTAAGTTCTGCATTGAATCCAATAGCCTTTTTACCAATACGGGATTCTATAATCTTTTCTAACCCATCAAAAGCTCCACCACAAATAAATAAAATATTGGTGGTATCAATCTGAATTAATTCCTGATGAGGATGTTTTCTTCCACCTTGTGGTGGCACACTTGCTACTGTTCCTTCTATAATTTTAAGAAGTGCCTGCTGTACACCTTCTCCAGAAACATCTCTGGTAATAGAGGTATTTTCTGATTTCCTTGTTACTTTGTCAATTTCATCAATATATATAATTCCATATTCTGCACGATCAATATCATAATCCGCAGCCTGGATAATCTTCAATAATATATTTTCTACATCTTCACCTACGTATCCTGCCTCTGTAAGTGTTGTTGCATCTGCAATAGCAAATGGAACATTCAAAAGCTTTGCTAATGTTTGTGCAAGATAAGTTTTACCTGAACCAGTTGGTCCAACCATAATAATATTACTCTTCTGAAGTTCTACATCAAGACTTCTTTCCGTCAACACACGTTTATAGTGATTATATACAGATACAGACAAAACCTTTTTAGCTTCATCCTGTCCAATAACATACTGATCTAAAAATTCTTTAATTTCTTTTGGTTTTAACAAATTAATTTCGGTATCATTTTCAAAATCATCTAATTCGGAATTTATAATATCTGTACAAATATCTATACATTCGTCACAAATATACACATCCGATCCTGATGTTCCTGCAATTAACTTACGAACTTGTTTTTCTGATTTGTTACAAAAAGAACATCTTACCAATTTCTTATCATCTCTGTTTGCCATTCTTTTCCACCTTTCTTTCCCAGAAAGAGAGGAAAAAATTCCATTCTTCCTCTCTTACCAGTAACACCAACTGTCTGCTTACTGACGGTTAGTAATAATACTATCAATCAATCCGTATGCTTTTGCTTCTTCTGCACTCATATAGTTATCACGCTCAGTATCCACTTCAATAATGTCTAATGGCTTACCTGTATTGGCTGCCAAGATCTCATTTAATTTTCTCTTTGTTTTTAAAATATTGTCTGCTACAATTTTAATATCTGTTGCCTGTCCTCTTGCACCACCTGATGGCTGATGAATCATTACTTCTGCATTTGGAAGTGCCATACGTTTTCCTTTTGCTCCACCTGCAAGAAGGAAAGCACCCATACTTGCAGCCATACCAATACAGATTGTAGACACATCACATTTGATAAAATTCATGGTATCATAAATTGCCATACCTGCTGTTACAGAACCACCAGGACTGTTGATATAAAGATTAATATCTTTTCCTGGATCCTCTGCTTCCAAAAATAAAAGTTGTGCCACAATCACACTTGCAGAAACATCTGTTACTTCTTCTCCTAAAAAGATAATTCTATCTTTTAACAATCTGGAATAGATATCATAGGAACGTTCTCCTCTGCTTGTCTGTTCAATGACATAAGGTACTAAACTCATATAGTCTCATCCTCCTTTTTAAGAACATAAAGGTGTCAAATAGGTACTTTTGACACCTTATTCTATGTAACAGCTCAGCCCACAGGCTAAACTGTTACCATTATTTTACATTATTTGTTACAGTTCACACCTACGGTGCAAGCTGTAACGGAATCCAGCCTATTAATAATTCGCCTTCGGCGAAAGGCTGGATTCTTGGCTGTTCTATCTTCTTGGCACATAGCTTGACAGCAAGTGTCAAGCTTGTGAGTGAACAGTAACCATTATTTTTCCACTGCATTGTCCACTACAAGTGTTACTGCTTTCTGTACTGCAAGATCAAGAGCAAGCTGTTCCTTCTCAGCGTCGCCCATTAATTCTTTTACTTTGTCTAATTCCATCTGATAAGCTTCTGCCATATTAGACATTTCTTTTTCAATTTCTTCCTCCGTTGCTTTAATTCCCTCTGCTGCAACAACAGCTTCTAAGACTAATCTGCTCTGGATACGTTTTAATGCCTGTGGTTTCATCTGCTCTAAGAAACTCTCTGGATTCATACCAGTAAACTGGAAGTACTGGTCAAGAGAAATTCCCTGTTGTGAAATTCTGCGGGCAAAATCTTCTGCCATTTGTCTAACCTGGGTATCTATCATTGGATTCGGAATATCCATCTTTGCATCTTCGATAATTGCTTCAATAACTGCATCTTCTTTTGCATTCTTAGCTGCATCTTCTTTTCTGCTACGAATCTCTTCACGCAAAGTATCTTTGTACTCTTCTAAAGTTTCACAGTCTGATACATCCTGTGCAAAATCATCATCTAACTCTGGTAATTCTTTTACCTTAATTTCTTTTACTGTTACTTTGAACATTGCTGGCTTACCAGCTAATTCTCTTGCATGGTACTCTTCTGGGAATGTAACATTTACTTCTACTTCTTCTCCGATATTCTTTCCAATTAACTGTTCTTCAAAAGTATCAATAAAGGAATGAGATCCAATTGTCAGGCTGTAATCCTCTGCTTTTCCACCTTCAAATGTCTCTCCATCCACAAAACCTTCAAAGTCAATTACTGTCATATCTTTATCTTGTACTGGACGGTCTTCTACTGTTATAGTTCTCGCATTTTGTTCTCTAACCTTATCTATTTCTGCTTCTAAGTCTGCATCTGTTACTTCTGTATCTAACTTCTCAATCTCTACACCCTTGTATGTTCCTAATTCTACTTCTGGTTTTAATGCAACTTCAGCAGTAAAGATAAATGGCTTTCCTGCTTCTATTTGTGTTACATCAATAGAAGGCTGTGAAACAACATCTTCTTCACATTCTTCTAATGCCTTTGTGTAAGCTTCTGGAATAATGATATTTGCAGCTTCTTCGAAGAATATTTCCTTGCCATACATCTTTTCAATCATCTTCCGTGGTGCTTTACCTTTACGGAATCCCTGAATATTCATCTTATTCTTATTTTTCTGATAAGCTTTCTCTACTGCAACATCGAATTCCTCAGGACTTACTTCGATAGTAAACTTTGCCATATTCTTCTCTAACTTTTCAACTTGTAAACTCATGAAATATTTTCCTCCTTTGTGCAGATTCTCCTGCACGTTCTTTCTACTGAACTTCTGTCTGTCTATTTCAACGCATTATCAGACACGAAATGAACAAGCCTGACTCTATTCTTGTTATACACTTTCTTACGGTCAGCACAGTAAATGTGCAGACCTACCTGAACTGTTACCAAAACTTCTTATTTCGAATTTCCTCAGCTTTACATTACACTAGACAAACCTATACATTCTGTTATTATAACACAAAGCTTATGCAATTGTCTATATATAAATATCGTGAACACAGTTCAGCCATGCAAAAGTATATGTGCAAATTGCACGAGAGAGTTTACTCACAGAGGGCACTTTGTACATATACTTTTATATGCTTAACACCATACATGAATATTTTGCCAGCCAATTTAAAATATTTTTAGCCATAGCGTATATTCTGGCAAAATATGAATGACATGGCTGAACTGCAATCTATATACAATGTTCTTTGATCACATCCACTACCATCTTCACATACTTCTGGCAGAGTTCATCTGTTTTCGCTTCCACCATAACACGAACTAATGGTTCTGTTCCACTTTCACGTAGAAGAATTCTTCCATCATCAGNAAGTGCCTCTTCTACTTCTTTTGCTGCTGCCTGCACTGCTGGATTCTCCATGGTTGCCTTCTTATCTTTGACTCTTACATTTTCTAAAAGCTGAGGATAAATTACAACCTCCTTCACCAATTCTGACAAACTGGTCTTCTTTTCCAAAATAACTTCCATAATCATTAATGCAGTTAATACCCCATCTCCAGTTGCTGCATATTTGCTAAAAATAATATGTCCAGACTGCTCTCCACCTATAATATGATCATTTTTCATCATATTTTCATAAACATATTTATCTCCAACAGCAGTTTTTTCATAGGAAATCCCTTTCTTATCTAATGCTTTATATAATCCCAAATTAGACATTACAGTAGTTACAATAGTATTGTTATTCAATTCTCCCTTTTCCTTTAGGTAGCTTCCACATACATAAAGAATTAAATCTCCATCTACTATATTCCCTTTATCATCCACTGCAAGACAGCGGTCAGCATCTCCATCAAAGGCAAATCCCACATCAAGTCCATTCTCTTTAACATATTCCTGCAACACTTCAATATGTGTAGAACCACAATTGGTGTTGATATTGGTTCCATCTGGATGATTGTTAATAACATACGTCTTAGCACCAAGAGCATCAAATACACCCTTTGCAATCTCATAAGCAGATCCATTGGCACAATCTAAACCTACCTTCATATCTTTGAAAGATCGGGTTACCAAGGACATAAGATAGCCGATATAACGATTACGTCCGATTATGTAGTCTGTAGTACGTCCAATCTTCTCTTTTGTAGCAAATGGAATAGCATCCTCCGGTCCATCAATATATTCTTCTATCTTCTGCTCTACTTCAGCCTCCAGTTTGTGTCCCAACCCATTTAATACTTTAATACCATTATCATAAAACGGATTATGGCTGGCTGAAATCATAATTCCACAATCAAAATTTTCACTTCTTACCACATAAGATACACTTGGTGTAGTAGTCACATGAATTAAATACACATCTGCTCCACTGGCAGTAAGACCTGCAGACAATGCATCTTCAAACATATAACTGGATCTTCTGGTGTCCTTTCCAATTACAATTCTAGCTTTGTGTTCCTGACCATAATAATATCCTAAAAATCTTCCTACCTTATATGCATGCATCACATTCAAATCCACATTTGCTTCCCCACGAAAACCATCTGTTCCAAAATATTTTCCCATATTTTTCTTCCTTTCTAATCCACTGATATAATTCCTAAAATCTGTAACTGTTCAGATACATGAACAGTTACGTTCTAAGCCCATGAAGATTCGCCTTCGGCGAAGGGCTTAGAACAATCAACTTTCATTTTTCTTACGAAACACGCAGTAAATGCGTGTTTCTACCTGAATAATTCCTAAAATCTTTATTTTTCATTGTATCACAGCCTTTTATGCGTGTAAAGAACAAAAAAGAGCCATTGTTTTACAACAACAGCCCTTCTCGTTTTTAGTACGTCATACTCTTTAGCCTCAATTATTTATGACATATATTGCAGACCGCTGCTATCGCAGTTATGTGCTGCTTGACAGCATCACCTTTCTGCAATTATCGTCAATTGACCTATTAAGGCATGACAATGTCTTTATTTGTAAACCTTCGGTTTACATAAGACTTAGGTCATGCTTAAGGTCGTGAATAACCTCGGTTTACTATTTCTCTGATTTACCAGACATAGATTCTTCCTGACGCTTAATCATCTGACGAACCATTTCTCCACCAACAGAACCATTCTGTGCACTGGTTAAATCGCCATTATATCCAGCTTTTAAAGGTACTCCTAATTCGTCAGCAACTTCCATTTTGAAACGATCCATAGCTTCTTTTGCTTCTGGAACTTCCATTCTTCCTGAACTATTGTTAGCCATATTGTCACACCTCCATTTCAGTAAGTGATTAATTTGGATAAGCGGAGACGATATCCACTTATCCTTTGTTTTCACGCCGGTCTGTAGATATTTGTCTTGCTTATCTTAATTCTAGTATGTGCGTTTCCTTTCACAATATTCTGGGAAATTTTGTTATCCATTATGTAAATCAAACTTGAAAAATATACTGATACCCTTTATGATGTAAAAGTGATGGTAAACTGACTAACTACAAAACAGACATTTATATTTTTACAAAGGAGTATATTATGGAAAAATTAATGGTTAGAGTAAAAAGAAAAGCAATGCATGCCAGAATGTCTATACTATATCTTATCAAATGGTTTTCCTGTGCTTCAATTACTGGAATTGTATGCGGATTAGTAGGAAGTGCTTTTCATAAGGCTGTAGAACAGGCAACTTCACTTCGTGTCCAACACCCAATCCTAATTTGTTTCCTTCCATTTGCCGGACTAGCAATTGTAGGCTTCTATCATATTACTAATATGTTAGAAGATGGCGGAACAAATCGTATTATAGCTTCCATTCGCAGTTCAAAAGCAATTCCATTCCGAATGGCACCTTTGATTTTTATTTCAACTGTAATTACTCATCTTTTCGGAGGCTCTTCTGGACGAGAAGGTGCTGCACTGCAGATTGGCGGCAGTATTGGTTCTACCCTCGGCAGTATCTTCCGGCTGGACGAAAAAGACATCCATATCATTACTATGTGTGGTATGAGTGGAGTATTTGCTGCACTGTTTGGCACTCCGGTTACTGCTACTATTTTTAGTATGGAGGTTATCAGTGTAGGTGTCCTTTATTATGTGGCATTTATTCCTTGTCTGCTCTCTGCTATTCTTGCTTTTGATATTGCCAAATATTTTGGTATGAAACCTGTATTCTACCACCTTGCTTCTATCCCAGAAGCAGATTTACCAACTATATTAAGAGTAGTGATTCTTGCAGCTCTTTGTGCTATAGTTAGTATGATTTTCTGCTTTGCCCTCCATAAGACAACCAACTGGTATAAACGGCTTTTATCAAATGCTTATCTTCGTATACTGGTAGGAGGTTTTTTGGTAGTAGTCCTTACCTTTTTGGTACAAAGCCAAGACTACAACGGTACTGGTATGCATATCGTATCTGCTGCAATTTCAGGACAGGCAAAACCAGAAGCCTTCCTGTTAAAACTTATCTTTACGGCACTTACCTTAGGTGCTGGATTTAAAGGTGGTGAAATTGTTCCTTCTTTCTTTATTGGAGCTACCTTTGGTAATATTGCTGGTGCACTGCTTGGACTTCCTCCTTGTTTTGGTGCTGCAATTGGTCTTATTTCCATGTTTTGTGGTGTTGTAAACTGCCCAATTGCATCTCTGCTTCTTAGCTTAGAATTATTTGGAGCAGAAGGACTTATGCTCTTTTGCCTTGCCTGTGCTGTCAGTTATGTATTATCTGGTTATTACAGCTTATACAGCAGCCAGAAAATTGTATATTCCAAATTATCACCAACTTATATTAATAAAAGTACTTATTAAACTAAGGTAACTAAGCTTATTTACAACCTTAAACATGATATAAGTCGCCAATAATTGAGGATAAATTAAAAGCCTATGAAGTATCTTCTTAATTACAGACATTTCATAGGCTTTTTAGCAATATTCAATTAGTTTGTTAAACCAGCAAAATATGATTTCACAATTTCCTTCATAGAATCTGGCACTTTATTACTTTCTACATCACTATATGCCTGATTCGCATAATCTCCAACTACCTGGCTATAATTTACAGAATTCCCTGCCCATGCAAGTCCATTCTTAGAACTTTGGGTATAAGACTGACCATCCCCACTGTTTTTACCAGTAAGATTTTCATCATCTCCTACTTTTTCAGGAATGGTTACTTCCTCTGAAGTATTCTTTACATATTCTTTTTCCACACCGTTTTTACTTCCAGTATTATAGCCACCTCCATTTCCTGAACCATTACCATTTCCATTTCCTGAACTACTGCCACTTCCCGAACTTCCACTTCCCGAACCATTTCCACCTGTTCCGCCTTCTCCATTGTTGCCATTTGAACCAGAAGATCCTCCCATTGAAGCAGTTGCCTGTTCAGACACATTTGCATTTCCTGCGGAAGCTAACATTTGAGACATTTGTCCACTTAGTGCTTGCAGTTGCTGATTAGACAAATTACTATTTGACAAAGCATTATTGGCTTGTGCTAAGGCTTGGGTAAGCTGCTGCATATCCTGAGCCGATAATAACCCATTACTTGCTGCTTGTTGTACTTCTTCAGACAATTCCATAAGTTCTGTGGAGTTGCTTTGGTTTCCATTATTTTCCTCTTCGGATTGTTCTTTCTGACCATTTCCCTCTGACTGGCCAAGCTGCTTCTGTAACTGTTCTAATTGCTCATTTAAAGCCTTTTCCTGTTCTTCTTGTTCTTTTTCTTCTGCTGTTTTCTTTATCATATCTTTTTTTTCTAATATTTCGGAAAGTTGGCGGCTAAGCTCGCTATCCTGTTTTTCTAATTCATTCTTAAGTTTTGTCTCCATGCGTTCTTTTGCCTTTTCTAAATCCTTTTCTTTTTCAGACTCTTTAATTTCTTTCAAAGAATCTTCCAAAATTTTTTGCAATTCGGCTAACTCTGCTTTATTTACCTCTTCTAGCTTCGCTACTTCCTTCTTTACTTCCTCTACCTTATCTTTTTCTTCTTCTACTACTTTCTTCAACTCATGAAGTGCTAATGCTTGACTCTTTGCATTAGAGGGTATAATTGCAGCAATGAAAAATGCTAAAGCAGAGAATCCTAATAAAAGCATATTGGTAAAAGACCATTTAAATGGCAGTCTCTCTTTTATGGAATACATAGAAATGGCATCCAATGTTCTTTGTTTTTGCAAAGAACTGATGGCATCCTTCTTTTCTTTTAATTCCATAGAAGTAACCAATTGCTCATCCATACCCTTACTATCTATGATAAGTGCAATTTCCTGATTATTCGGGCAACGGATTATGGTATATAAAAGCCCAAGAACTATAGTTATGCCAACAGTCATCATTGCCCAATAAAACGAACCATATATCGGAAAAAATAATGCTGCCACATGTATACTGGTTCCCACCAATAATCCTATAATAGCAAAAACAATCGAATTTTGTAGTAATAAATTCCCTATAATTTTTCTTTTTGCTTTCCGAAAAAAGCTCCAAATTTTTTTATCTTCCATTTTCCTCACTCCCTATCCAAAAAATCCTTTCCTTAATTCCTATGCCTGTTTTGATTTCTTTACTTTTTTAATAGGATTCAAACGTTTTGTTGCAAGGAATAAGCATAAAAATGCCACAAGAAGCTGTGCAATAATACTAATAATCAACCAAGTCCCAGGCTCCATATTTCCCCAGAAATTATTTGACATTCCATTTAAGGAAATACCCTGAAAAACCCTTGCTGTCACTATCTGATTACAAATAAGTGCTAAAACAGAGATCAGTGGATTCAATAAATTTATCACTACTAGATTACCTACATCTACTGCAGTTTTTCCATCGGCATTCGCCTCTTTTACCGCATAAACAATTGGAACTATCGCATAAAATACAATAGATGTAAGAATCAACATTCCATAGGTGTACACTGTTGCAACAATAGACTTCTTAAAAATGGTAGAAAATAAAATACCAAAACTTCCCAAATAAATTGCAAGTACAAACACATATAACATAATCTGTACCATATCCCATACAGTAACACCACCTATAGAAAAAACAATACAAAGGATTGGCAAACTGGATATGATATAAAGTAACAAGGTACTAATGGAAGATACCAGTTTTCCTGTTACAATCTGCCAAGGTGTCAAACGTGTAGTCAAAAGTATCTCTAATGTCTGTTTTTCTCTCTCTGATGCGATAGAGCCTGCTGTAATTGCCGGAATAACAAACGCTATCATAGCCATTTCCATAACAGCAATGATTGCATAAAGATAAATGACTGAACTTAGATTCACATAACTATATGAAGTACCACCTGATATATCAAACATAATGTAATACGCAAACAGACCAAGAGCTGCTAATATACCATTAAATACAAATAATCCCACTGCTGTCTTTTTTGTTCTGACAGACAATTTCATTTCTTTTATACAAACCGGATTTCTAAACATTTTTTATTCCTCCTCATTTCCTGTAATCTGCATAAACAAGGATTCCAAATTTCCTTCTTCTCTTCCATAAGAAGAAATAACTGCTCCATGTCTAACCATATCGCCAAGTAATCTGCCTTCTTCCATGCTGTTTCCCTGAAATCCAATATATACCTTATCACTACGGATAGAAATATTTTCAATAGCTGGATTCTCTTTTAGGAAATGTATCGTTTCGTCTTGACCTTCTTCAAATTTGACAACTAATGGATTAGAACTATTCATTCTTGACATAATTTCATCTACTGTTCCACTGACAACAAGCTTTCCATGCTCTACAATTCCCACATTCGTGCACATTTCTGCAAGCTCAGGAAGAATATGGGAACTAATTAGAATAGTTTTCCCCATATCTGACAAATTCCGTAGAATCTCTTTCATCTCAAAACGTGCCCTTGGATCCAGTCCCGATGCAGGCTCATCTAAAATGAGAAGTTCCGGATTGTGAATCAAACATCTTGATAAGCATAGTCTTTGCTTCATTCCTCTTGACAATCCATCTACATAAGCATTCTCTTTATCTGCCAAATTTACAAGATCCATCATTTCTAAACAAAGTTTTCTTGCTGACTTTCCATAAAATCCATAAATGGATGCAAAAAATTCCATATATTCGATTGCCTTTAAGTTGTCATAAACACCAAAGAAATCCGGCATATATCCAATCTTGTCTTTTACCTTAGTAGGGTGAGCTGTTACATTTACATCCCCCACCATAACTGTGCCTCCATCTGCCGAAAGCAGCCCAGACATAATACGCATGGTCGTTGTTTTCCCTGCACCATTTGGTCCTACAAAACCAAATAATTCACCTTTTTTTATATCCAAATTCATACCATCTAAAGCTTGAAATTTTCCATAATTTTTTCTTAATTCCTCTATCTTAACCATTCTTCTTTACCTCCTTTGTGAGGGAAATTACTGGAACATAAATATCTCCTTCTTCTTTGTTCTTGGCACTCATACGGATTCGTACAATATTTTCTTTCCCTACATATTTCTCTACATCTGTTACTTCTCCCTCTTGATCCGCTTTAAAAATGACCTCATATTTTTTTGTTTCCCAGTTGTATGCTTCAATCTCGCCTTCGTAAAGTTCTCCATAATATTGTCCGATACTTTTGTTAATAGAAGGATTCAATAGTTCAGAAAAATAAATTTCTGTTAAACGTTCATTCTCTTCCAATGTATATTCTATCACAAGGTCTTCATCTAAATATGCAGTATGATCACCAGAATAATAGGAACCTTTCACAACCACACCTTCTGGCATAATATCTGGAACATAGATCTCTCCATTATCTGCTCTATAGCTAATTTTAATTGGGAATTTCACCAAAGAAATACCATAGCTTTTTATTCCCCATCTTTCTTTCACAGTAGCAGCATCAGTATCCATATATCCATATACTACATCTTTCTGTTGCCCGTTATCGATATAGTTTTGAAAGACATCATCCAGCGCATCGACATATCTGGCTTCCTCTAAAGACCATTTTTGTTTATCTGAATTTACCCCCAAAATCTTATAATAATTGCTTTGTTGTCCATAACTATATGTATAAAGAGTAAAAGGTTTTTTGTTGGTTATTTCTACCTTTTCCCCAGGTTTAATTGTACCCAATTTGTATAGTTTTTGTTCTGTCCAAAGAACTGCATTTTTTATGGTAAATCCTGTTTCATTGATAAAGGTTCCACTGAGGGTTGCATTTAGATAATGCATATCACTTTGATAATTTCCATCTAGGGTTTCTTCACTCTCTGACACTAATTTCGCTGTTTCAAATGCCTGATTATTCTTTAATGCAATTATTTTTTTATTATCTTTAGTTATAAATCCGATATTATAATCATCATATCCCTCATTATCATAATCATCATAATAGCTAAAAGCAGATTTTGCATATACTTGTGTTTTCTCTGGCACTGCAATTTCATAATCAGCATTGTTTGATGATGCAACATCCATATAAGTTATATTTTTTACATTAGAATTGCCTTCCTCCTGAAATTCCATTACTTGTGTATAATTCATATAAGTTCCACTTATACGGGTTTTGGATCCTATAGCAATAATCACACCAGCAAATATTACACCTATTATTGGCACCACTGCCCATGTCCATTCCAATTTATCTTTTTTCTTTAAAACCAAAAATACACCTATAGTAATAAGAATAATGTATATGCATAACACAATTGCAAAGTTTTTAATAGATGGTATCTCATTTGCACCTTTCAGAATAGAATCTGCCCCAAAACCATAATAGGAATAACTATAATTATCTGTCCCATTTTCCAACCGTTCCTGCAATACTGTACTATACTGTCTCTTTATTGCATTTATATATTCATAACCTTTTTTACTCCATGCAGATTTATCTATCCCCAGATTTTTATTTGCCACACAAATTACTCCAAGTCCTTTTTCTACTTTATGTAATACAATATCATCTATGATATCATCTATTATCTTTTCTCCTTGAAAAGAAATATCTGCAATTCCTTGTTCTGCATTACCAATTCTGCCAGTTAAATAATCATCTTGGAACATCCCAAGAGTCCGATTCACCTGTTCACCTGTTCCAACAATTAAAGTACCACCATGTTCTACCCACTCTTTTATTGCCTCATACTGCTCTTTTTCTAAATCTCCTGTATTAAAATTGTTGATAAGCAATACATCCATTACATTCATTCCAAAAGAAGAAATATCTTCTTTGCTTAGATATGCCACCTTTTCACGATCCCAGTAGCCTAACTCCTGTTTTTCGTCAGATAAAATTCCAATCAAACACTGTTCTTCTGTAAGTATGGATACTTTTACTTTCTTTTTGGCTAAAATATTTTCCTTCTTATCTGTAATATGTACCATAATACGATTGCTATTGTTAGTCCATCTCATTTCCTGGCTAACTGTTTTTGTTTCCCCGGCTGCCAGTACTAAATCTGTCTGGTACATTATATTTTTCCCATAATCTTCATTTATCATGATAACCTGTATATATCCGGTAAAATCTTCTTCATTATTTGTAACTGTGGTTACCAGCTCCATATTCTCATTACGTCTTACATAATTGCCCATTCTGGCTTTGCTATCCACAACAAATCTTTCTTTTTTCTCTTTGGTGTTTTTATCTCCTGTTTCAGCCTGTGCCACTGTATTCATAAGACACAAATTCAAAATCCCAATCATACTAACAATCATAAATGCATATAAGAAAATAATATGTTTTATACTAACACTTTTTTTCCCTTTCATAATTTCTTTTCCTTTCTATTTATATTTTTTCTGTTAGTTCTCCTATTGGCAAGGTAATAGAAAATACAGTTCCTTTATAATCACTGGATACACTAATTTGTCCATGATGAAGAAGAATTACCTTCTTTGCAATGGCAAGTCCCAGACCAGTTCCTCCAGTTTCTAGTGAACGGGAATTCTCCACCCTGAAAAACTTATCAAAAATATGTCCCAAATCTTCCTCTGAAATAATCTCTCCAAAATTGGTCAAAGTCAGATAAATGTTTTCTTCATCCTCTTTTAAACAGACTCTTATCACTTTTCCATCTTTTCCATACTTGACTGCATTGCTAAACAAATTGGCAATTCCCCTTGCCAGCAAGTCCGGATCTGCCATAAGCCGTCCTTGTACCAATTCGTCTTGCACAATACATTCTAATTTAGCCTCTTCAAAACTAGGGTAAAATTCCTCCACCATTTGCTGCATAAACTTTTTAAAATTCAAGTTGTGCTTATTTATTTGTACCTTCTCTGCTCCCACTTTGGTAAACTCAAATAAATCGTTAATAAGTTTTTCCAAGCGTTTTGATTTATCATAAGCAATAGTGACATACTTTTCTCTATCTTCATTTGTCAATTCATTTTTTCTTTTTACTAAATCAAGATAACCAATAACAGAAGTCAAAGGTGTCCGTAAATCGTGTGCCACATTGGTAATCAAATCACTTTTTTCTTTCTCATACTCCCGTTCATTCTCAATCAATGTCTGTATTTCCCTTGTCATATTGTTTATCTTTTCTGCAATATTAGCAATTTCATCTTCTCCTATAACTCTCACGGACTTGCGGAAATCTCCTTTTGCGATCTCATCAATTCCATTAGATATTTCTGCCAGATAATCTGATGTTTTATGGGTAAACATGTGAAAATATGTCAAAAAGATTCCTATATAAATCAAAATGGCAATCGTAATTAATAGGTAAAGAAATCTTTGTATCTTCTCAATATGAGCAAGAAATCTTTTTCTGGAACCATTCGCTACAATCACTTCATTTGCAATCTTGTCTTTTGGTCTATACTCTGGCTTTTTGTCTTCTTCTGTATCTTTTTCTTCCAAAACCTCTTCTGTCACTGTCTTCTCCACCATCTCCTGTGTAGAAACCTTCAATCTATCCTTAGTAAAAAGATCAACTGCAAAAAAAATTCCTGTAATCAATACAACTTCTGTTACCAATGCTAAAATTAAGCTTAACAGGCTGTAAAGCATTATTTTAAACCGAAAACTTCTCCAAAAATTATTCATCGATTTTATATCCCACTCCCCATACTGTTTTGATAATCTTGGCATTTCGAGGGTTTATCTCTATTTTTTCCCTTAAACGTCTGATATGTACCATAACTGTATTATTCGCCTCATACATCTTCTCGTTCCACACCTGTTCAAAAATCTCATCTGTGCTATACACTTTCCCTGGATGGGAGGCAAGCAATGTGACTATTTTAAACTCAATTGGTGTGAGTTTTACCTCTTTTTCATTGGCAATCACTTTATGGTTTATCGTATCAATACGTAAATTACTTACCACAATCTCTTTTGCCTGCCGTTCTTGTGGCACATTAAAGGTGGTATATCTTCTTAATTGGGATTTTACCCTTGCCATAAGTTCTAGTGGATTAAAAGGCTTAATTACATAGTCATCTGCACCATTACTAAGTCCTACAATTTTATCCAAATCTGTAGACTTTGCACTAAGCATAATGATAGGAAGATTACTCTTCTCCCGAACCATATTACACATTGTTAGTCCATCCACTTCCGGCATCATAATATCTAAAATCATCAAATCAATCTGTTGTCTTTCAAATATTTCCATGCCTTCTTTTGCACTATTTGCTTTGTATACCTGATAACCATCGCTGACCAGATGAATTTCTACTAAATCTGCAATTTCTTTATCATCATCTACTACTAGAATACTTGCTCCTGGCATCTTATCTCCCCTTTCTTATAGTCCGATATATCTTCTATATCCTACCATAGATTTTGAGAAAAAATCCTTACAAAAAACTTACAATATTTTAAACTTTATATTACTATTCAGCCTTTTTTACAGATAATGATATCACTGGAAGGTACTCCCATTCTTCCTCATCATTTGTTCTTTTGTTGGTTTTAAACCGGATTTTTAATATATTCTCTTTATTTACATAATTCTCGGTTTTTCTTATGCTTTTTTCCTTACCACTTTCAAAAACCATCTCATATTTCCCTGTCTTATAATTATAAAGCAAAACTTCACCATCAAAAACAGCTTCTTCTTTCTGATCCATAGAAGGATTGCCATCTTTCAAATAATAAATTCCTGTTAAAGTATCTCCCTGTTTTAGGGTGTATTCCATATCCACGCTTCGTGTCTTAGAATAATTAAAAGTATAATCCGAGTCTATTACACCATCTACATCCTTAGCTGCTACAAGAAGATTTGGCACAAATTCATCACTTTTATAAGTATAATCTATCTCTACAGGCATCCTGCAGGTGGTAATTCCATCACAGTCAATGCCCCACTCCCCATTCATTTTTTCCCTGTCTTCTTTTAAATCAATGCAAGAGAAAACCCCTTCATTCCCTTCAAACAATCCATCATAGAATATAGTTTGATAACGTATAGCTTCTACTGTCATTTTTTTTTCATCTTTTGTACCAAACAATCTCTCTGAAAATGCATCCCTATTATCTGTTGATATTAGAGTATTTTTATTAATTTCTTTTGTTTCCCCATCTTTTATAGTACCTAGTATATGGCATTCGTTTTCTGTTATCAAAACAGCATATTTGAGAGTATATCCCGTATGGTTTGTAAAAGTTCCCTGACAATGGAATTGTTCACTATTAATCTTGCTTTCATAACCTTTTCCCATCTTACGGTTTTGTTCAGATATAAGGAGATTTTTCTCAAAAGCTGATACATATTTTACAGATACATACTGGTTCTTCTCTCCTTCATAAAAACCAAGCTTATAGTTATCAGAGGAAGTTGTCTGTTCTGAATCAACATCTCCCTCTTCTGAATATACGGTTCTTCCTTCTGGTATTGCTAATGTATAATTTTGATTATTGGCAGAACTAATCTGTAAAATATTTTTTTCCTTGGGATTCGTATCACTCTCATCAGAAAAACGAATCTCTCCCCGATACATGATAAATGGTCCTGCAATTCGTGTATTACTTGCCATTATATATACCACTATAATAAAGATAAAAGCCAATACCGGAACCGCCATCCATGTTTTTTCCAGTTTATCCCTTTTCTTTAAAATAAAATAAACACCAAAAGAAACACATATAATATAAATTAAAAAAACGATACCATAAAGAAATATATTGGGAAGATTGCTGGCATCCTTTGCTTGTAATTCATCACCTACATATAGACCATTCTCATTTCCTGTATTCGGAAATTCTGTTATTCCAAATTGTTGGTTGAGCTGGTAATCTATATACCTTTTTCCTTTTTCTTTCTTTTCATTGTTAGCAACTGCCAAATTTACATCATATACCCAGATACTTCCTTTTCCTGCTGAAATACTGTGTATATTGTAATTTCCTTTTTTATCTTCATAAATGGTCTCTCCTTCAAAGGATAACTTGGCTCTATTATCACTTGAAAATTCTCCTATTTTCCCTTTCAAAAAATCATCCTGAAATATTCCAAGGGTATCACTAGCATTTTTCCCTGTTCCTATAACTAAGTCTCCACCTTCTTCTACCCATGTCTTTAAAGTCTTGTATTGTTCCTTGCTAAGCTTTGCTGTCTGAAAATCATTGATATAAATCCGATCTAAGGCATCTATTTCCTCTGCAGTCTCTGGCATATTCTTCTTATCTAACCAGGTTACATTTGTATAATTCTGTAAATATCCCATATCTGGTTTATTTTCTGTAAGCACACCTGTCAAATACTCATAACTGCCTGATAAATTTACTTTTATCCGTACCTTCTTAAGTACTTTTTCATCTTCATCTGTAATACGCACTAATATATTCTTATAACCACTTTGCATACGAAAAGGGATCTCTATGTTTTTTGTTTCTCCTTTTCCAATAGAAAACTCTTTCTGCTTCATAGTATTATAATTATTTACCACAGTAATGATTTGAATCAGTCCATTAAAATTCTCACCATGATTGGTAATCGTTACTTTCATCTGACTGTTTCTGCCTACTTTTACATAGTTGCTAAGTGCAGTTTCTGCCTCTATATCAAACTGATTATTTTCTTTTTTCTCTCCTGTTTCTGCTTTTATCATACCTTCTTGACGGAAAATTCCTAACAGACATAATACTATACAAAACAGAAGAAGAATCTTTTTCCATAAATTCTTTTTCATGTTCATTCCATCCTCCATTACTCATAATATTCATTTGTTTTATCCTACCATATCTTTTTTATGGAAATCCTTACAGAAAACTTACAATTTGTGACTTTTTTTATAAGTAGACAAAAAGAACTTCCTAATAGACGAAAATATATACAGTCTATTAAGAAGTTCTTCCCAAGTGCATTTATCCTTTTGTCATACCTACAAAATACAATACCAAAACACATATAAATAATATACTATTTTCAATTAATCCAACAATTGGTCTGGTATTTTGGGCATCTGGATCACGAAGTCCCTTAATTGCCATTACAATGGCTCCTATGATTACAAAAAATAATAAAAATCCTAACACCCCTATCCAAAGACCTGCTTCTCCTTCTGCCATATATGCCATTAAAAATAACAACACATATCCCATAACAACTCCAAACCCCATCAAGATGGAAATTAATCCTGGAATAGATTTGTATTGTTCAATAGATGCATATTCATTTTTTCTTCCCATATTTCTTCTCCTTTTCTTTATCCGTAACTGTTCAGAACCATGAACAGTTACGTTTATCTTTAATTATTCACACAAGTCACCTGTCTGATCGTAACAGTTCAGCCGAGGGCTGCTCTGTTACGGAATGGGGCAAGCTTCGCATATAAATTGCCCCATTCCCCTCCTGTTTTATTCTTTTATACGGTCTGCACAGCGGAGTGTGCAGACCTACCTGAACTGTTACGCCTAATCATCTATAAAAAGTATTTCAATCGTTTCTTTTGTGTAAGGAAAAATAAATATCCTAACATTCCACCCATTGTATTCATCAACAAATCATCTACATCAAAAGTTCCCACTTGAAAAGATAACTGAATCAATTCTATAAACAGGCTAAATTCAAAACTATATAATACCACACAGAAGAAAGTTCTATTCTGCTTGCTTACAATAGGCAATAAAAACCCAAAAGGTGCAAAAGCAAGTACATTTCCGAATATATTCACAATGAATCCTTCCCATCCAATAACATCCCTATATTTAATAAAACGCTTAATCTCCTGTAGTGGTATTAAGTTATAATGATATTCTCCAGTCTCTCCTCTGCCATATCGTTCACTAAAGAACAAAAAATATGCCAAAACCGCCAGATACACTACAAAAATGCCAACAACTACTGGTTTTCCCCATTTTTTCACCGTTTTGGCTTTCATACCCCTCTCCGCCTTTCTTACCTACCATTACATTCTATTTTACAATTCCAAAATAGTCTGAACCTATTATATCAATTCTCCATTCTCCAGTAAACTAAAAATTATTATTGAACTGTTACAGTTCAGCCATGTCATTCATATTTTGCCAGTATACACTAAGGATAAAATTTTTTAAAATTGGCTGACAAAATATGAATGTATGGCGTTAAGCATATAAAAGTATATGTACAACTTGCCCTCTGTGAGCAAGCTCCCTCGTGCAAGTTGCACATATACTTTTGCATGACTGAACTGTTACTTACAAATTAAAAACAACACGCCACAGCCTTATTCTGACTATAGCGTATTGTTTTCTTTTGTATTATGTCTGTAACTATTCAGGTAGAAACACGCATTTACTGCGTGTTTCGTAAGAAAAATGAAAGTTGATTGTTCTAAGCCCTTCGCCGAAGGCGAATTATTATGGGCTTAGAACGTAACTGTTCATGGTTCTGAACAGTTACTTATGTCTTTGGTTTATATCCTACTTACGAAGTTCAATTCCTAGTTTTTCCAATCCTTTTAGAATTTTGTCCATTACATTAGTAATTTCTTTTTCCTCTAAAGTATGGTCTGCTGCACGGAAGGAAATGGAATAAGCCACAGATTTATAACCTTCTGTAATCTGCTCTCCTTCGTATACATCAAATAAAGTACAGTTCTCCAATAATTTTCCGCCATTTTTGCGGATAACTTCTTCTACCTGGCCTACTAAAATATCTTTTTTCATTACCATGCTAAGGTCTCTGCTTACTGCAGGATATTTGGCAATTCCTGTATATTTTATATCAAAGTTAGACAGCTCTACCACTGTTGGCATATCCAAAACTGCCACATAAGCTTTTGTTCCTATGTCATAGCTATCTAAAACTTCTGGATGCACTTCACCCAAATATCCAACCACTTTATCACCATAAAGAATATTTGCCTGTCTGCCTGGATGTAAGAAATTCTTCCCTGCATCTGGATTGTATGTTTTCATTTCTTTTAATCCGGCTGCTTCAAGAACCTCTTCTACCACACCCTTTAAATCAAAGAAATCTCCATTTCCAAACATTCCCAAAGTCAACTGGGTTCTTTCGTCTGGAAGTTCCGTAACCGGCAATGCCTTTGGAATATATATATTGGCAATTTCATATAAACGTACGTCTTTATTTCTGCGGTTATAGTTCGTTGCAAGGGAAGTCAGCATACCATTTAATGGAAGAGTACGCATTATACTATAATCTTCTCCTAAAGGATTTGTAATCACAACGGTATCACGAAGACTATCCTTTTCCTCTATTCTTAATTTGTCAAATACCTTTGGACTTTCAAAGGAGTAAGTCATTGCTTCACAGAATCCAAATTGCTCTGCTACATTTCTTACTATCTTCTCTACACGAAGTTTCAAAGTAAGTCCACCATTTGTACATGAGCCGCTTGGAAGTGTCATTGGAATTTTATCATAGCCATAGAAACGAGCCACTTCCTCTGCTACATCTGCAAGACATTTGATATCTTGTCTCCATGTAGGGATTATAAGTTCCTTTTTTTCTCTGTCAACAGCAAAATCAAGCTTTTCAAAATAACCAATCATGGTATCTTCATCAATATCTGTTCCTAATAATTTATTGATTTTCTCCACATGATATGCCACATGCTCTGGTTTTCTTTCTTCTGGATATATGTCTACATATCCTCCTACTACTTCACCGGCACCAAGTTCTGTTATCAACTGGCAGGCACGGTTCATAGCTTCCATAGCAGTATTTGGGTCTAAACCTTTTTCAAATTTTGCCTGTGCATCAGTTCTCATGCCAAGTTTCTTACCAGATAAACGTATATTTGTTCCATCAAAGCATGCTGCCTCAAACAACATAGTTGTTACATCATCTGTAATTTTTGAATTTTCTCCACCCATAATTCCGGCAATACCAATTGCTTTTTCACCATCACAAATGGTTAAAATACTTTCATCCAATTCTCTCTCTTGTCCGTCCAATGTGGTAAATTTTTCACCCTTTCCGGCTCTCTTTACTACAATTTTCTTTTCTGCAATGGTATCTAAATCATAAGCATGCATCGGCTGTGAATATTCTGCCATAACATAGTTGGTAATATCCACAATATTGTTAATTGGACGAATGCCAATTGCTGCCAATCTTCTCTGCATCCATTCTGGTGAAGGTGCAATTTTAATATTTTTTACAACTTTAGCCACATAACGGGTACATAAATCTGTTGCCTGTACATCTACAGATATATAGTCGCTGGTCTTTTCGCTATTTTCTGTTACTTTTACTACAGGCGGACAGAACGGTTTGTCAAAGGTTGCTGCTGCTTCCCTTGCAATACCAAGAATACCAAAGCAATCCACACGGTTTGATGTCACTTCATACTCTACCACTACATCATGAAGTCCTAATAATTCTGGTACACTGCTGCCAATTGGTGCATCTTTGTATGTTTCATTATCACTTAAAATGTAAATTCCATCTGGTGCTGCATCTGGATACATATCCGTAGTAGAGCCTAATTCATCAATAGAACACATCATTCCAAAAGATTCTACTCCCCGCAATTTTCCTTTTTTAATTTTAATTCCATCTGGATGAGGCTTGTCATCATGGGCACTCCCTGCCACACGTCCCCCATCTAATACAACTGGAATTTTATCTCCTTCTTTTACGTTAGATGCACCAGTTACAATCTGTACCTGCTCTCCTTCTTCGGAAATCTGTACCTGACAGATAATTAACTTGTCTGCATCTGGATGTTTTTCAATTTTAAGAATTTTTCCTACTACAATTTTCTCTAAATTCTTGTCTAATTCTTCATATCCTTCTACTTTTGTACCAGATAATGTCATTGCATCCACATATTCCTGTGTTGTACAGTTCAATTCTGGCACATATTCTTTTATCCATGATAAAGGTGTATTCATTTTATCTTACCTCCAAATTTTAGTTTGCTGATTTTTCGGTTTAACAAACTGGATTTTTATTCAAATTCCTCAATATGTTCAGAGTATTCTCTACTCGCATTTTCGCTGTTTACTGCTTGAAAAATTTCTACTCTTTCATCACCATCTAAATATTCTCTAATATTAAAAGTCAACAGTATATCTGAATGGTTTTTATTTATGGCTTGCTTAAAGCGGATCAGTGCATTTTTACAATGCTCTATCATTTGATCACAATGCTTATCAAACAGTTCTGTATATTCATAGGTTTCTGGATTTGTAAAACGGTTTTCATTGTCATCTAAGTATTTCTGCATATCCGCCGAAACGGTTTCAAAAGTATCAAATAAATCCCATTCTTCTTCGCAATACTTATAATACCAATAATCTTCCGAATCAACTTCAGCTTGTTCTTCTAAATAGTGAGTTGTATTTGCAACAACACCAATCGAATCCATTTCTCTCGCACAATCCAAAGAAAAGATATAGAGGTCATCATTTTCCTCTATCCAACTATTAAAAACATCTATCATCTGTTGAAAAATGCTATTTTCAAATTTTTCATAATCAAACATTTAGGTTATCCTCCAATTCCGATGTATGAAAGATTTATCTACTTCCATTAAAACTGTTTCAAAAATCTCACATCATTTTCATACAACAATCTCATATCATCTATTTCATATTTTAGAAGTGCAATTCTCTCTAAACCGACTCCAAATGCAAATCCCACATATTCTTCTGGATCAATTCCACTCATTTCCAATACATGAGGGTGTACCATTCCACATCCAAGAATTTCAATCCATCCTTCTCCCTTACAGAAACGGCACCCTTTTCCTCCACATTTAAAGCAGGAGACATCCATCTCGGCACTTGGTTCTGTAAATGGGAAATGATGTGGTCTGAATTTTACCTTTGTATCTTCTCCAAAGATTTCTTTTGCAAATTGCTGTAGAGTTCCTTTTAAATCTGCAAAGGTTACATTCTTATCTACAACCAGTCCTTCTACCTGATGAAATGTTGGTGAATGGGTTGCATCCACTTCATCGGAACGGTATACACGTCCTGGTGCTATAATCCGGATAGGAACCTTTCCTTTTTCTAACTCATGCACCTGAATAGAGGAAGTTTGTGTACGAAGCACAATATCCTTATTGATATAGAATGTGTCCTGTTCATCCTTCGCCGGATGGTTCGCAGGAATATTCAATGCCTCAAAGTTATAGTAATCCATCTCTACTTCAGGCCCCTCTAAAACCTCATAACCCATTCCCACGAAAATTCTTTCTATTTCTTCTAAAGCAATAGTATTAGGATGGCGGTGTCCCATCATTGGTTTCTTCGCAGGAAGAGTTACGTCTATAGTCTCTTTTTTCATTTTTTCTTCACGAAGTTTCTTTTCAAATGCAGCCTTCTTCTCTTCTAAGATTCTCTCGATCTCTTCTCTGGCTTCATTCACCAACTGACCTACTTTTGGTCTATCCTCTGGTGCTACATCCTTCATAGATTTCAACACAGAAGTAAGTTCACCTTTCTTTCCTAAAAAAGCAACTCTTACATCATTGAGTGCTTCTAAATGCTGTGCTGCATTGATTTGTTCCAATGCACTGTCTTTCAAACTTTTTAATTTTTCTTTCATGATTTGCTCCTTTCTATTGTATACCTTCAGGTGTAACATCAAATCAAAAAAATCCCTTGTATGTATTTCTACATACAAGGGACGAAATGTATTCCGCGGTACCACCCTGATTCAGTATCTTCTAAGTGCTTCCTAAAAACACTTCTTAACTGTTACTATCTCATTATGTGCGTAACGGACACAACCGTTATATCCTACTTGACAAGCGTTCAGATATACAACTCTGGTGTGAAATTCAAATACCATCTGAACCAAAGGACTGTTCCAGCCATGCAGTCCTCTCTCTGTTGGAAAATGTTATTCTCTCTGCTTTTTGCAGTGCACCATCTTCGTCTTTTTCTTCAAGTTATAAAAATCTTTTCCTTATGATTTTATCACAATAAATCTTCGTGTCAAGTTCTATTTTTTATTTTGCAGGACAAACATATAAATAAGGTTACTGTTTTATGTTCTTGGCACATAGCTTGACAGCAAGTGTCAAGCTTGTGAGTGAACAGTAACTAAATAAGTTACTATTCAGTCAGAGTCTGAACTGTTACAATTCATAACCTTTCAAGAAATTCCCTTGCTGCTTTAGCTCCACCACATTGCTTAAATCCACTTGATATCTTTTTTGCTGCTAATTTATATTGATTATCTGTGAGAATTCTTTCTGTAGCTGCAAGTATATCCTCTTTCTTGGTTGTCAGTAATTTTATTCCTGCACCAAGTTCCTCTGCACGTATTGCAACGGCTCCCTGTTCAGGTGTCTGTGGAAACAAAATCAATGGAACTTCATAATACAAAGCTTCCGAAACAGAATTCATGCCACAATGAGTAAGAAACACATCTGCGATTGACAAAACTGCCATTTGATCTACTGAGGTATATACCTTAATATTTTCTGGCAAATCTATGTATTCTTTTTCGTTCTCTCCTAAAGAAATAATTACCTGATAGTCTGTATCCCGATATGCCTCTATGCAGTTTCTATAAATTTCTTTATTCTTCATCACTGTTCCCATGGAAATATAAATGGTCTTTTCTGCTGTTTTTTCTATTCTGCTCTCCAATGACCGGATAGAAGGTCCAATAAAACAGTATTTATCTGAAAATGTATCTGCACAGGGCTGAAATTCCTTAGATGTATATACAATGGTATTGGTTTCATTATCATTCTGAACAATATCCAAAATGCCTTTTATGGGATATCCCTTCTTCTGTAATTTCTTAATCATTTTATTTATCTTAGGCATTGAGAAGAACATTTTAAATAATCCTCCAACCTCCTGTTTCATATACTTCGAGGAATATTGGTTAAACGCAAATGTAGTAGTTGATGATACATACGGAATATCATACTTCATTGCTGTAAGTTTCCCCCAGTATGCAATTGAGTCTGATACAATTAAATCCGGCTTAATCTGTGCCACTTTCTCTGCTACCATATCATCTAATGCTAATGTTGACTTAACTAAAAGTTCTGTAGCAAATGCCATATCCTTTCCTACTCTCTCTCCATTTCCTTTATCCTCCATTTCAAAATCATACGAATCGCAAGGAATAAACTCTGCTCCTGCTTTTTCTATCTTCTCCCGAAATTGTTCAAAAGAAAAATAAGTAACCTCATGTCCAGCCCCTGTAAGTTCTTTTACTAAATTCAATGTCGGATTTGTGTGCCCATGTGCTGGTATGGAAAACCAAACTATTTTCATCTTTATCTCCTCTTTTAAATGTATTGAAATTTATAGTTACAATATTTTCAAATACAGTTCAACCATGCAAAAGTATATGTAAAAATTGCACGAAGGAGCTTGCTCATAGAGGGCAAATTGTACATATACTTTTATATGCTTAACGCCATACATAAATATTTTGTCAGCCAATTTATAACAGTTTTAGCCATGTCGTAGTATTCTGGCAAAATATGAATGACATGGCTGAACTGTTACATTTCCTGCCTTTCTATGATGCAGCTATGGGGTTTCATCGTATTGTCCTTATCATAATTGATTCCCACAAGAAGGATTTCACCACTGTATCCTTCCAATGCCTGTGTATAATGTCTGTCTTTTATCTGCTGTATGGCGGTATCTGCCGTCTTGTTATATTTTAGTTCTACTACGAGTGCAGGATTCCTAGTATGGGGAAGGGGCAAAAATACCACATCTGCAAAGCCACGTCCTGTTGGCAGTTCCCTGATTAATTTGTAGTCTTTCCTTGCACTGTAATAGGCAAGCCCGATGGCACATCCAAGGGAATTTTCATCGTTGTAGACCAGTATGGAGGATACTTCCGTATGTGCCTTATCCAGTGCCCTTGCAACACTTTCCCCATCGCCACGCAGAGTATCTTCCAGCAGTTTTTCTGATGCCTTCAGGATACGCATAACCTCTGGCCAGCCGCCGACACTCATGGCATTTTCAAATTCCCTGACAATCTCCCTGTTGGGAATAAATACCTCCTCCGTCTCTGAGTCATATCCAAGATATCCTAAATGAATCAATAATGTCAGCACATCATCCTTTGATTCGAAATTCCGCATATCATTCCGGAAACTGCGTGTATTCACTCTGACACGCCCTCCACCAAGCATCTGCACAATATCCGGCCGCAATCCGTCATAGTCCATATCCATATAGACTTTCAGTGCATCATAGGTTTCCGTGGAAGTCCAATAACTTGAAAAATCCCCACAAGTCATTGCTGCCACAACAGATCTCGGATTGTATATGTGCTTAAACCTCTTGAACATATATCCGTCATACCAACTTCCGGTTTCGGCAAAATCCATCTCATACCGTTCACACAATCCCTTTACTTCCTCTTCTGTGAAACCTGTATATTCCTCAAAAACATACTGATTTGTCATGGAATATTCCCAGAACATATTCAGTGCTGAATGCTGCCCGTACTTTTTCACAGGGAGGATTCCCGTCATATAGGCAAGTGCCACATAGGACTGGTCTTTTAAAAGATATCTTAAAAAATCAAGATATTCTTTCTGCAGTTCTTCCGATTCCTGCCTTTCACGCATCACACAGTCCCACTCATCGATGAGGAAAATAAATTGTTTATCTGTATTTTCATAAATCTGTTCCAGTACAGCAGCAAGAATCGTTTCCCCCTCCGAAAACATTTCCCCATACACCTTGCGGATATCCTCAATAACAACCTGTTCCAGACATTCCGTAAACTCCATATTTTTTGCTCTTTTTGCCCTTATTAGAAACTGTTGCATATTTAGAAATATTACTTCATATTTATTCAAATGAGTCTGAAAAGTTTTATCTTTTTCTATTTTGTATCCTGCAAATAAATCTGACGAATCATAGCCCCTGCTATAATATGCTGCAAGCATTTTGAGTGCCATAGACTTTCCGAAACGTCTTGGTCTGCTGACACAGATAAACTTTTGTTCTGTATTTATTAAATGATTTGTACAAGCAATTAATCCTGTCTTATCTACATAAATTTCAGAATTAATTGCCTCTTGAAACCCCTTATTTTTTGGATTCAGATAAATTCCCATAAAAGATACCTCCCTTATTTTTAGCCCTTCTGTAACTGTTCAGGTTTACATTCTACCTTTCTTTAGCAGTTATTAAAAAACTACAACATATTATAACACAAAATAATTAAGGTATGGGTACTGATTTGATATGCTTGTAAAAATTTCGAAAGAACAAATAAGAATAAATTTTCATTCTGAAGGCGGCAGAATGAGGCGTAGTGGTGGCTACGTCGATTGACACCAACACAGCAGATGGAAATTTAAGCAAGTAAAAACATCATTATTTAACTGCCTTAATAATATTCTACATTTCCATCCATAAGAAGCCACATCGGACGAAACAACTGGGATATCTGCCAGCATCCAAATCCGTACAAAGGATATTCCCTCAACAAATTATATTTTGCCCATATACTTCTTGCATCTTCAAACCAGACTTCATGAGTTGTATTTCCCACAACATAATGAAAATAAGGAGTTTGTGCTTTTTCATCAAATTCTATTACAGCCTGATTGGCAATAGCAATTTGCACTGCTTCTATATTTCCAATAGTTCGTGCTTTCGATTCCCCCCGTACATAAGGAAGTGTCCAGTCATAACCATAATTGGGAATTCCCATCGTAATTTTTTCTTTTGGAATCTCGCTTACTGCATAGTCTAATACCTGCCTTACTTTATCCAGAGGGGCTACTGCCATAGCAGGTCCATACGTATATCCCCACTCATAAGTCATGACAAATACTCTTGTTGCAGCCTCTCCTAATGCCCTATAATCCTTTCCTTCATATAAGAGTCCCTGTTGGTCTGCTGAGGTTTTTGGTGCAAGATCTACTGTCACCTCACCTCCCAATTCCTCCATCATTAATGTAACATCTCTGACAAATTCTGTAAATAAATCCCTGTCTTCTGCCAAAATATATTCAAAATCTACATTAACGCCTCGATAACCACCTTGTAGTACCTCTTCATATAAATTTTGAATCAAAAAATTTCTGGCTGTAGTATTCGAAAGCATCCGATGTATCAATTGGTTACTAAAATTTCCATCTGGACCAAATGGCGTTAATGTAATTACCGGACTTGTTCCATAAGTAAGAGCTTCATCTACCATCCAGTCTACTGGAAGCACAGGTTCTATCAACTCTCCCTCTGGAGTAAATCCATAAGAAAATACAGAAAGTTCTGAAAGGAATGGTAAAGTCTGCTGTAACACCCATGGGTTGATAAAAGGATAGGCAAACCCATTAGCAAAAATTCCCCGATTTGCCATAAAAGACTCTGTTAAAATTAACAGAGCCTGACCTATTGCAAGTGCATAAGGATATGCCAATTGATTTGCCTCAATAATCCATTGTACTGGTACTGCAAACTGTGTGGCAATCCGATCCACACTGTCTCCTTCTTTTACAACATAAATAATCATTTCAAATCTGCTCCCTTCGTCTTGAAGGATTTGCTGCTTACATGATTTTATGTAGTTTTGCATTGTTTTATGTCTTATTCCTTTGTCTGATGTTCTAATTTTTGTCTAATTGTAACTGTTCAGAAGCATGAACAGTTACCCTAGCTGCAATATAAGTCATGAATAATTGAGGTTTTATCTTGTTATTTAAAACTTTTATTGTTATACTAAATGCATAACAAATATTTTAAAATACTCCTATATCAGGAAAGGATGGATAAGTTATGGCAAACACAATGATTTTTTTAGCCAATGGATTTGAAGAAATTGAAGGACTTATGGTGGTAGATTTACTCCGTCGGGCAAAATTGAATATCGAGATGGTTTCTACTACTGGAGATATTATGGTAACTGGTTCCCATGGCATTACAGTAAAAGCAGATGCCCTAATTGAAGATGCAGACTTCTCCAAGGCAGATGCATTTGTACTTCCAGGTGGTATGCCTGGAACCCGTAATCTCCAATCACATAGTTTACTTAATGAAGAATTAAGGAAAGCGAATGAGGCAGGCAAATTATTATGTGCAATCTGTGCTGCACCTTTGGTGCTAGGTGCCAATCATATTTTAGAAGGCAAAAACGCATGTTGTTATCCTGGATTTGAAGAAGAACTTCTAGGTGCAATTACCAATGAAAATCCTGTCACGCATGACGGTAATACCATAACCAGCCGTGGACTGGGAACTGCCATTGCCTTTGCTGCGGAAATTATTACTACACTTTGTGATAAAGAAACTGCAAATCAGGTTTTGGAATCTATTATTTATGTTAAATAAATTGAACAAAAGATTTTTAAAAAAAGGCTGTTGCACTAAGTTATTACAACAGCCTTTTTTCTATCACTCTTTAATTTCTACTATATCTGTTCAGTACCTGAACAGATATGAGATTTTAGCCCATAAAAATTCGCAAAGCGAAGGGCTAAAATCTTGTAAAACTCGGATTTATCAAGCAAATCCTCGAGTATGTTCTGAACAATTAATTTTTACTTTCTTAAACTTCGTCTCATAGCATCCTGATTGATACAATGATACAATGCATCATTTTCATCAATTTTCCCATCTTTATATAACTTTAGAATACTGTCATCCATAGCAATCATTCCATCTTCTTTGGAGGTAGCAATTGTTGCTGGTATCTGGTGAACCTTTCCATCACGGATCAGGGTACGTACTGCATTATTAACCTTTAAAATTTCAAATGCAGGAGCCAGTTTACCATTCACTGTAGGTATTAATTGTTGAGAAATCACCGCCTCTAAAACCATGGAAAGCTGGAAACGTATTTGTTGTTGTTGTTCTGGTGGAAAAACATCTACAATACGGTCAATCGTATTGGATGCTCCAACTGTATGTAAGGTAGACAACACCAAATGTCCTGTCTCAGCGGCAGTCATCGCAATCTCAATGGTCTCTAAATCCCGCATTTCTCCAATCAAAATAACATCTGGTGCTTCACGAAGTGCTGCTTTTAATGCTCTGCTGTAATTGGCACTATCTATACCAATCTCTCTTTGACTGACAATACTCTTATTATGTGCATGAAGAAACTCAATAGGATCTTCCAAAGTTAAAATATGACAATTCCGGCTTCTATTAATTTTGTCAATAATATATGCTAATGTGGTACTTTTTCCACTTCCCGCAGAACCAGTAACTAATATCAATCCCTTTTGTTTTTTTCCAATATCCAAAATCGTCTGTGGAATTCCCATTATCTGTACATGTGGTAATTCAAAATTTACCACTCGGAGAACAGCTCCCCAAGAACCTCTCTGTTTAAACACATTTACACGGAATCGTCCGACATGTGGAACAGATATAGAAAAATCATCATCTCCTAATTCTCTATTCTGGTTATTTCTTCCTGCAAGAACATAGAAACGGTCAATCAATACAGATAACTCATCTGGTAGTAATATCTGTTTCTCTTGTTTTTCAATAACCCCATTAATTTTAAAGGAAACTGGTTGCCCTACCACCAAAAAAATATCTGATGCACTTTTCTCTACTGCCAGTTTTAACATTTCTTCCAATGATATCATATCCTGCCTCCCTACTCTGCTGTTATTAAACCATCCCACAACTCTACATTTTGTTCAAATTCCTCTATATCCCCTGCAGCTTTTACCATACGCCATACCTCTACAGAAAGACGGCGATCTCCATATAATGCCAATTTGACTTCCAATTGTATTCCTTCCCTTATTGGAATTGCATACTCTATTGTTCCTAGCTTATCCTCTGGCTTTCCAGTAAAAATTACAATGTCTTCCAAATTAAGCTTCACATTTTGAAGCTTTTCCAGTTTCTCTTGTCCAGAAACATTTATATTTTTAAGCTTCTCTTCTAATTCTTCTACCTTAGAACTTTCTATGACCTGTTGTATATAACACAAGGCATACTCTGCCACTCCATCTGCCGTATAATATTCCTGCACACTTTCTCCTGTTCTTTTAGCTAATTGCAATTCGCTGTTAGATGCACGAATTGACAAAAGAGCAAAGACGGATAAAGCAAATACCAGTAAAATCAGGACAACAGATGAAGTTCCTACATTGATTATTAAACCTTTATTTTCTTTCATAAAACTTTGCTCCCTCCTGATATCCTATTCTGATTTTGTATCCTGCAAATGGGAAAAACTCATATGATATAATTCCTCACTATCCTTTTCCCCCATGACGGACACATATCCCTTTAAACGATATATGTACACTTCATAATTTGCCATAACACTACCTTGTACCTGCTCTTCATAAGGAATAACAATGACACTGTAAGTATCTTCCTCTTTTACGGTTTCCCAGTTCTCGTCAAAATGCCCAGTATATACAGCAATGCCATCCTTCATATCTTCCGATTCATCAATTTTACTAATTTCATAACTACCATTTTTCTGCTGTGTAATCCGTCCAACAGTCTTTTCTAACCCAAGATCACCTGCTGCCTCTTCAAAAACTTCATAAGATTTCACCGTTTCAGCAATGGTCTCTGCCAAAACTACCGCTTTACTCTTGTCCTTCGCCCTATTTTGCAGGGTATTCGCAGATAAAAACAATTCCAATATAAATACACTTGCAACTGCAAAAATTCCAATAGTAATAATGATTTCTAACATAGGCATCTTTGCAGAACGTGATTCTAATCCCTTCGCCATAATCTACTCCAATCCTTGTTCTTCTAAACTTCTTTGTGTACTACGTAACGACAACACAAGGTTCTCCTCTTCTTCTCCGTTACCTGCCACAAATTGCAAACGGTTATCTTCTATACTATTGACCTGAAACTTGGTAAGATCGGTTACTTCCAGCCCATCTGCCAGTTTATATTCCATACCTTCCTCCTGAAACAATTCCCGAAGTTTCCCTTTATAGCAATAAATCATGGTCCGATAAGTTCCACTTTGTAATTCTTCCCGCAAAACCAGAATTGGCACACCTTCTTCTTCCGTAATAGAAATACTATCCGATCTATCGCACTGTCTTACCTTCGTTGCCACATAAGAAAGGGATGCACGAAGGGAGAAATTCTCTGCATTATTCTCTACAATGTTTTTATATACATGAACACCTACATTTACCAAGACCAGCGAACCTATAACAAAACTACACAAAATCGCTAAAATTCCAGCATAGTTGGCAATCCATGTACCTGGCTGTTTCTTCTCCAATCTAATCCCTCCTCTTATTCTCTTTCAAACACATCTATATTCGGCATAACATTGGATGCAAATACTTCATAATCTATAAAATATTTGTCATGATTATATTCTAAACCATAATTCTTTTCTAAATATTCTACATTGCTAGGATATTCTCCTTCAATGGTATAACATTGTACAACTGCTTTTCTGGCAGATTGCCGAAGCAAGTCTATGTTCTGCATATTACTTATATAATCAAAGTAAAATCCTCCTGCCAGAAGAGCACCAACAACCACCAAGAATGTAATACCTGGAAATAAGAATTCTTGTTTCCACCCAGAATAATCTTTCATTTTTAAACTTTTCAAGGTTCCTCCCCCCTAACCAATTGCCGTAATAATACTAATTAATGGAAGCATAATAGATATCAATATAGCACCCACAATTAAGGATAAGGATAATACTAAAGTAGTCTCTAATTTTGTACACATACTTCCAAGCTGGCTGGTAATTTTTTCATCATATTGTTTACTAATATCTTTAAGAACATCTTCTGTCAGCCCTGATTTCTCTGCTACCCCAATCATCCTGCCTTGCATTCCTGTTACTAACTTACTTTCTTTTAATGCTTCTGCCAATGATTTTCTATCCTTCACTGCTTTATAACATTGCTCTACCTGTTTTTGTATCTTTGGATCTTCTACCACATCTTTTGCCATATTCAAAGATTCTTCTGAATCCATTCCACTTGATATCATCACAGACATCGAAGATACAAACTTGCCAATTGCCATAAGACGAGCTGTCTTTTTAGTAACAAAGAAACTGCCACTCCATTTTTTTAAGATTCTTTGTCCACCTTCTGTACGATACCAAATCAATAAACCTATTGCCACTGCTAAAATCACTAATGCCACAATAGCAACTACTTCTCCTGTTGTCATACCAACTCTCATAACCCGGCTGCTGGAACTTGCCACATCTACATTTAAATTACGGAATACATTCTGAAACATAGGTAGAATTTTTAATACAAGTACCAATAAAATAACAGCGATCATTGCAAACATTATCATTGGATAAGCAATTACATTGCGGATACTTTCCTTCAGACTTGCCTCTCTGTCATAGTATGCAACCATGGCATCTAGCACTTCTTCTAATTTTCCGCTTTTTTCTCCAATATGTACCATACTAAGTAAATATCTAGGAAATGCTCCTGTTGCTTTCATTGCATGATAAAAAGTCTCATTATCCTTTAGGCATTCATCCATCTTTTCTAATACTTCTTTTGTCTTCTTATCTTCCACTTCCTCCAGAAGCATGTATACCCCTTCATTAAGAGAAATACCGCTCTTTAAGACCATTCCAATTTGTTTACAAAATCCCTCTAGTTCTTCTGTAGTAAATTTTCTTTGCTTCTTCATAATACGCCTCCTCTTACTTAATCCTCAATTATTCACAACTTATATTGCCATTCTTTTGTTACTATTTACTGCCATGTAAAAGGTATATGATCATAAATAGTAACGTTCCTTTATACAGTATATCATATTTTCTTGTAAAATTACTATCCTTTTCTACAAATTTTTATGGAATAAATATAAGAAAGGATGTTACTGTTCACTCACAAGCTTGACACTTGCTGTCAAGCTATGTGCCAAGAACATGGAACAGCCAAGAATCCAGCCTTTCGCTGAAGGCGAACTTTTAATAGGCTGGATTCCGTTACAGTTTGCACCGTAGGTGTGAACTGTAACTATTCTGGCACTTTATGAATGAACCCCGCTGGTCTGTTACACAGGACTACAGAAATGTCAAACACTTAACAATCAAAGCACAAAACCATGCAACTGCACACTGTCCAATCACCACACCTACTGCCCATTTTTTCCCAAGTTCCCGTTTTACAGATGCTACTGCTGCAATACATGGTGTGTAAAGCAGACAAAAAATTAACAATGGCATAACCGCATTAACAGATAAACCTGCTAGTAAAACCTCTGTAGACCCAAACAGTATAGTCAGAGTAGATACAACACTTTCCTTTGCCATAAATCCTGTAATCAATGCCGTAGAAATTCTCCAATCTGCAAACCCCAGTGGTTCAAAAACAGGTGATATAACCCCTGCAACTACTGCTAAAATACTATCTTTTGAATCTGTAACCATTCGAAAATGCAAGTCAAAATTCTGTAAAAACCAGATTACAATGGTAGCTAAAAATATAACAGTAAAAGCACGTTGCAGGAAGTCTTTTGCCTTTTCCCATAAAAGTTGTGCTACATTTTTTATTCCTGGCATACGGTAACTGGGAAGTTCCATAACAAATGGCACTGCTTCACCTTTAAAAATAGTATTTTTAAAAATCATAGCAACCAAAACCCCTACCACAATTCCTATAAAGTATAACCCAACCATAACTAAACCACTATATTTTGGAAAGAATACTGCTGTAAAAAATGCATAAATAGGCAGCTTAGCTGAACAACTCATAAATGGAGTAAGTAGAATTGTCATCTTACGGTCACGTTCCGATGGAAGAGTCCGGCTTGCCATGACTCCGGGAACCGTACATCCAAAACCAATTAGCATTGGTACAATGCTTCTTCCGGACAGACCAATTTTTCTTAACATTTTATCCATAACAAAAGCCACTCGTGCCATATATCCGGTATCTTCCAGCAAAGACAAAAAGAAAAATAATGTTACAATAATTGGCAAAAAACTCAGAACACTTCCCACTCCAGTAAAGACACCATCTATAATAAGAGAATGGACAGATTTATCAATTCCCCAAACCGTAAATGTCGTATCCACTGCTTTGGTCAGCCATTCAATTCCATTTTCGATAATTTCCTGCATCCATGCTCCAACCACATGAAAAGTCAGCCAGAATACCAATGCCATAATACAAACAAAAGCTGGAATCGCTGTATATTTTCCTGTTAAAATCTGGTCTATTTTCCTACTTCTGGCATGTTCTCTACTCTCATGAGGTTTTACTACTGTTTCTTTTACTAGTTTATGTATAAAGGTATAACGCATATCTGCAATAGCTGCTGCTCTGTCCAGTCCACGTTCCAATTCCATTTGTTTAATAATATTCTCTATCATAGTTAATTCATTTTCAGAAAGATGCAAAGCATTTTGAATATGCTCATCTCCTTCCACAAGTTTGGTTGCGGCAAAACGTATGGGTATATCTGCAGTTTCTGCATGTTGCTGGATCAAATGCATAATGCTATGCAAACAACGATGCACTGCACCACTATGATCTTTTTCTCCACAAAAATCCATTCTTCCTGGTTTTTCCTGATACTTTGCCACATGCACTGCATGCTGGATCAATTCATCTACACCCTCATTTTTTGCAGCAGAAATTGGTACAACTGGTATCCCTAACATTGCTTCCATCTCATTAATATGAATGGAACCTCCATTTCCCCTGACTTCATCCATCATATTCAAAGCCAGTACCATAGGAACTCCCAGTTCCATAAGCTGCATGGTAAGATATAGATTACGTTCAATATTTGTTGCATCTACAATATTAATAATTCCAGTAGGCTTCTCTTTAATTATAAATTGACGTGTCACAATTTCCTCACTGCTGTATGGTGACATAGAATATATTCCTGGCAAATCAGTAATTTCTGTATTCTTATATCCCTTCATATCACCACTTTTTCTGTCCACCGTCACCCCTGGAAAATTCCCTACATGTTGTTTCGATCCTGTCAACTGGTTAAACAATGTGGTTTTCCCACAATTCTGGTTTCCGGCAAGGGCAAATGTCAAAGTTTTCCCTTCTTCTATTGGATGTTCTCCTGCTTTTACATGATATCTTCCGCCCTCTCCTAAACCTGGATGTTCTGTCTTTCTTGGCTGTCTTATCAACATATCCTTTGATTCTTTTTCCATATTTTTAACAGGGCTGATCTCTATTTTTTCTGCATCACTTAGACGTAAAGTTAACTCGTACCCATGAATACGCAATTCCATAGGGTCTCCCATTGGAGCATATTTTATCAAGGTTACTTCTGCTCCGGGAATTAATCCCATATCTAAAAAGTGTTGCCTCAGAGCACCTTCTCCGCCTACATTAGTAAGTTTCGCAGACTGCCCTATTTCTAAGTCTTTTAATGTCATTGCCAGAATCCCTCCATAATGGAAGAAAGCGAGCCTATCACAAATGTGACAGGCTCATTTTCTACTCTTATAAAAACTATAGAAACTAAGATGTAACTGTTCAGAACATACTCGAGGATTTGCTTGACAAATCCGAGTTTTACAAGATTTTAGCCCTTCGCTTTGCGAATTTATATGGGCTAAAATCTCATATCTGTTCAGGTACTGAACAGATACACTAAGATTATAAATCCACTTTTACTTTCTCTAAATGCCAAATTTCTTTTGCATACTCTTCAATCGTACGATCGGAAGAGAACTTACCACATTTTGCAGTATTTAAAATTGCAGATTTTGCCCAACCTGCTTCATCTTTATAAGCCTTCTCTACCTTTTTCTGAGCTTCCTCATAGGAACGGAAGTCTTTTAAAATAAAGTATTGGTCTGCTCTCTCTCCACCATTACGTTCTAATAGCGAATTGTAAATCTCACGGAATAATTCTGGATTATCCTTAGAATAAAATCCGTTGATAAGCTGTGTTAATACTGCACGGACATCCTGATCGGTGTTATAAATATCCTTCGGATTATACTGATCATTATGCTCATACGCAATAACTTCGTCGGAACTTAAACCAAAGATAAATGCATTCTCTTTTCCAACTTCTTCTACAATTTCTACATTAGCTCCATCCATCGTTCCAAGAGTAAGAGCACCATTCAACATAAACTTCATGTTACCAGTACCAGAAGCCTCTTTACTTGCAGTAGAAATCTGTTCTGAAACATCTGCTGCAGCAAAAATCCATTCTGCATTGGATACTCTGTAATCTTCAATAAATACAACTTTAATCTTTCCATCAATGGACTTATCATTATTGATTACATCACCTACACTGTTAATCAACTTAATAATCGCTTTGGCTCTACGGTATCCCGCAGAAGCCTTTGCTCCAAAAATAAAAGTTCTTGGATAAAATTCCATAGCAGGATTCTGTTTCAATTGATTATATAAATGCATAATGTGTAAAATATTCAACAACTGACGTTTATATTCATGCAATCTCTTTACCTGTACATCAAAAATAGAACGAGGATCTACTTCAATACCATTGTGTTCTTTGATGTATTTTGCTAAGCGGACTTTATTTTGATATTTAATCTGCATAAATTCCTTCTGGCATTTTTCATCTTCTGCATAGATTGCCAGATTATCAATATGGGACAAATCCGTAATCCAATCTGAACCAATCTTTTCAGTTACCCAGTCAGCTAACAACGGATTACCATGCAGCAAGAAACGTCTCTGGGTAATACCATTTGTTTTATTATTAAACTTCTCAGGCATCATCTGATAGAAGTCTTTTAATTCCTGATTCTTAAGAATCTCTGTATGAAGTCTTGCTACACCGTTTACAGAGAAACTTGCGGCAATTGCAAGATGTGCCATCTTAACCTGGCCATCATAAATTATTGCCATCTTCTTTACTTTTTCAAAGTCATTTGGATACTTCTCCTGTATCTCCATAATAAAACGTTTATTAATCTCTTCTACAATCTGATAAATACGTGGCAATAATCTGGAGAATAATTCCAATGGCCATTTTTCAAGAGCCTCTGACATAATAGTATGATTTGTATATGCACAAGTCTTATTGGTAACTTCCCAAGCCTCATCCCAGGATAAATCATATTCATCCAATAATATTCTCATCAATTCTGCAACAGTAACGGTTGGATGTGTATCATTAAGCTGGAAACATACTTTTTCATGAATATTACGAATGTCATCATGATTCTGCATATATTTGTTTACTGCACGTTGAATACTTGCAGATACAAAGAAATACTGCTGTTTCAAACGTAATTCTTTACCAGCATAGTGGTTATCATTTGGATACAATACTTCGCAGATAGTTCTTGCAAGGTTCTGCTGTTCTACTGCCTTCTGATAATCACCTTTATCAAAAGAATCTAAACTAAAAGTATCAATTGCCTCTGCATCCCAAATACGAAGTGTATTTACAACATTATTGTTGTAACCAACAACTGGTAAATCATAAGGAACTGCACGAACAGACTGGTAATTCTCCTGCACATATCTCTCTTTTCCATTCTCATCACGCTGTACAGTTACATAACCACCAAATTTAACTTCAACTGCATATTCTGCTCTCTTCATCTCAAATGGATTGCCATTCTTCAACCAATCATCTGGTGTTTCAATCTGAAATCCATTTTCAATCTTCTGTTTAAACATACCATACTTATAACGGATACCGCATCCATAAGCAGGATATCCCAAAGTTGCTAAAGAATCCAAAAAACAAGCAGCAAGCCGTCCAAGACCACCATTACCAAGGGCAGCATCTGGCTCCTGATCTTCGATTACATCAAGGTCAAGTCCTAATTCTTCAATGGCTTCCTTGATTGCCTGATTGCCCTTTAAATTGATAATAATATTTCCCAATGCTCTTCCCATTAAGAACTCCATGGATAAATAGTAAACTGTCTTTTTGTCTTCTTTTTCAAACTGTTTGTGGGAAGCCATCCATTGATCTACTACAATATCCTTTGCCGCATAAGCAACAGCCTGAAATAACTGTCCTTGTTCTGCATCTTCTACCGATCTGCGGAATAATACCTTTAAATTGTCCACTACACTTTGTTTAAATTCTTCTTTGTTAATTTCAGCCATGTGAAACCCCTCCATATAAACTTTTCTTTCTTTGTAAGCATGTATCCCTATGTTTCCATTGTCATACCCCACAGAATCATACATGTATACAGTAATTTTTAATTCTTATCTGCTTATGTATTACTTCTATTATTCACTAATGAAGTAATTATTATGCTATCTTATCGGTTTCTTCCTTGCATCTGTTGTTTCATAATGTATTTTGCTAAGAAATCGCTAGGTTTGCTTAATGCACATCCATAGATATACTCATTCCGCTCTTCACTTACTTTCTGTATCCGGACAATATGACCATTTAAAAGTGCAACTTTCCCTTCTGCTATTTCAAAACGGATCTCTGCTCTCTTTCCTATGTCAAATTCTTCCTCACTTACGAATCCAAAACCAGTCTCACTTACATCTTTTAGAATAACGGAATATTTCTTTACTCCCTCTGCTGTGGTAATTCCCACTCTTGTTTGCTTTCCTACAAACAAGCGAAAAGCATTTCTCCGATTGGTATACTCTCCTTCTTCTTTGCTTAGTGTAATTTTGTAATACAACTCTTTTTTTAGTATAACCTGATCAATCTTAATATCAGGCCATACATAAAGTTTACCTCTTTGATTATAAAGCAGATTACCAATCATCTCTGTTGGAAACTTTACATAAGTACCATCGCTCTTGATAATTTTTTCTGCCAATACAATATTCTTCTTTACACCAACAATTGCTGTATCATATACTTCTTTCTGGCTTCCGGCATAATATTGTATTTGTACTACCGTTCCAGCCTTTAACTCAGCTATATGCATACTACCGCCTCGCTTTCTCTTTTGTAAGATCCTTATTGCTTGAAAATTTGTTATTTTAAAACCTGTTAAAAATTATTTCCATCTGTCAATTTCATTGCGAGTATTATCGATAGCATATTGGGCCACCAATCTTTCCTGTCTTTGCAACAATCAGAACACCAAATATTGTATACAGCTTTCTAAAACATACTTATATACATTCTTTGCAATACAGTGTTCCACATTTTTGAAACTTACATACAAGCCAGATAACAATTGCAATTTCTATTATAACCTTTTTGTAACTTTTTCTCAAGTATTTTCAGAAAATCTCTTTTCAACAAGGTTATATTCGTTTACTGTTCACACCCAATGTCCAACCATACAACATCCTCGTGGTGGCTTGATTTATACATTGGTTGAATTGTAACCAGTATATGCATTTTATCTATAACATAATTCCTAATTTGTATAAATTTTATTCTTTTACACTAATATTACATACATATTTTTTTCCAGCAACTTTAACTGTTATTTTTACATTTCCGGCTTTTTTTCCTGTTACTTTTCCACTATTATTTACAGTTGCAACCGCCTTATTGGAAGAACTCCATGTTACTTTTTTCTTTGTTCCAGACACTTTAAAACTTGTACTTTTTCCTACAAAAACCGTTGCCCTGGTTTTATTTAAATAGGCTCCGTTAGTGCCTTTTATTGTAGTAGCTGTTTTACTTACCGAAGAAGTTTTCGCCTTTGGATAACTTCCATTGTTCCAAGTATGATTTTTCTTCATAAAAGAATCCTTTACAAATAAATATGTGATTCCTGCTTTTTTATTGGTATTATCTACTTTTCCATTTTTCCCTGTTTTCACTGGGTCATTCAGGGTACAATCCACATGGTACCATTTCCCACCTACACAAACCAGATTCCATGCATGCCCCTGTTGTCCAGAACCACTTTTCACATAACCATTTACTTTTTTACATGGAATCCCATACATATCCATAATTTCCATAAAAGCATAAGAATATCCTTCACACACTGCCAGACCTTTTTCTAATGCCCCTTGGGCAGTGTAGCTTTCATAAGGCAGATATTGAAGACCTTGATAATATCTCTTATCATACGAGACATTCCGAGCCAGCCATTTATTGGCAGCTAATACCTTCTCATAATCAGACATATTGGGGGTAACATACGCTTCCTTTATTACTTTACATACATTTTTCTTTGTTCTCTTTAATACTTGGAAAGTATAAGTATGTGTGACATTATCAAGTTTTAAAGTTATTTTTGCTTTTCCCGTCTTCTTTGCTTTTAAAATTCCATAAGACGAAACAGATAACACTTTACTGTTAGAACTTTTGATAGAAAGTTTTGTTCCACCATAATTATAAATATTAAATTGACGTTCCTCACCCACATACATGTGACTGCTCTTTGCATCAATCTTTTGGGCAGTTGTGGTGCTGGTTAAAATACCCCTTTCATATTTTTCCATATATTCTTTCTGTGCATATTGGTATGCAGCAGATCCTTCTGGTGTTACAAAAGTAAGTATCTGGAAATTACATCCCTTAAATGTTTTTTTTGATGCACCAATATTTTTCACAGATGCTGGTATTACAATCTGATACAACTTGCTGCAGCCTGCAAATGCACTTTTTCCTATGGTCTTTGTACCATCTGGCAGATTTATCTTTTTCAAACTGGTACAATTTTGAAAAGCAGCATCTCCTATCGTAGTAAGTCCTTTTTGTAAAGTTACTTCTGATAAATTGGAACAGTTTTGAAAGGCTCCTTGTGAGATTTTTTCACAATTCCCGCTGATGCTAGCACCTGTAAGACTTTTGCAAGACGCAAAAGCATATTTTCCCATCTGGATAACTGTTGTTGGTATGATAACAGATTCTATTTTCGCACCACTAAATGCACGTTCCCCTATAGAAACCAACCCTTCTGGCAATATAATTTCTTCTGCTGATGTCTGGTAAAATCCATAATCTCCAATTTTTTCAATATTGATTCCAAGAACAATTTTCTTTGCTTGCAAAGACTCGCCAAATACGTTGCTGCAAATACTTGTAACTGGTTTTCCCTGATAGGTATCCGGAATAACCAATTCTTCTTTATCTTGTAATACTGCTATAACTTCATAAGAATCTGTTTCTTCCTGAAAATTGTAAGCAAATACTTCTTCCTCTGCTGTTTCCTCTACTTCTTGTGCCTGAATCTCTGTTGTTTTCATCATAAAACACACAAATCCCAGAAAAAGAATCATGCAAATTCCGTATATTTTTTTATAATTATATTTTTTCATAGAAATTCCTCCTTGTATTTCTATCTATGTCATACAATTAAGCTCTACTACCTATATGTATTCCCCAGACAAATGGCTGTATAGATGTGTGCCTTAACACACTATCATACAGCCATTTACTCTAAAAGTGTTATCAATAGATATACCATTGGTTTGTGCTTGCACAAAGACCAATTGGTATATCTATCGTAGAACCTGATGTATATGAGCATATAAGGCGATAGCCTAGAATGCAAATACACATTAGGCGGTTATGAAAGCACGCAGTGCGGAGTAACCGACACTTTCATTTTTGGTGATGCTACCGAAGGCAGCATATAGGTTTACTATGGAAATGTTATCGATTAATTCGTTCTACAGCCATTGTTACAGTCTCACCATTTACATCCCATTCTTTTACATAACCATCTATATCACCAAGAATAATGCTGTCTGCCAAAACTTTTTCTTTAATGCTGTCTGCATTTCTCTTTAAGACTTGTGCAATCTTATCATTGCCATCTGCATAAACATGAATGCGATCCATCACTTCAAAATCTGCTTCTTTACGCATTGTCTGAATCTTGCTGATAAGCTCAAGAACATATCCTTCCTCAATAAGCTCTTCATTCAGCGTAGTATCCAGAACTACAGTAATACCATGATCGCTTTCTGATACAAAGCCTTCCATCTGTGCAGCTTCAATCAGTAAATCATCTTTTTCCAAAACTTCATCTTTATCATTAAAGTGAATGGTTAAATTACCCTTTTCATTTAATTCGTCCATCGCTTCATTACCATTTAAGTTTGCAAGAAATTCTTTTAGGGCATTGATATCTTTACCAAACCTTTTACCTAAAGTCTTTAACTGTGGCTTAAAGGTGTAAGAAGTAAATTCTCTTACATCCTCAGTAAAGATAACTTCTTTTACATTCAATTCTTCTGCAATAATTTCTTTGTAGAAATCAGACAATTCATTCTCTGCTTTCACAAACATCTTGCCAATTGGCTGTCTATTCTTAATATTTGCAGTATTTCTGCAGGCACGTCCCAATACAACTGCTTCTAGTACCTCCTCCATATCTGCTTCAAGCTTTTTGTCGATCCATTCTTCTTTTACTGTTGGGAAGTCACAAAGATGAATACTCTCTGGAGCATTCTCATCTACGCTTCTTACCATATTCTGGTAAATATCCTCTGTCATAAAAGGAATCATTGGTGCACTTGCTTTACAAATGGTAACCAAAGCAGTATATAAAGTCATATATGCATTAATCTTGTCCTGTTCCATTCCTTTTGCCCAGAAACGCTCACGTCCACGACGTACATACCAGTTACTCATTTCATCTACAAATTCCTGTAATGCTCTTGCTGTCTCTGGCAGCTTGTAATTTGATAAATTCTCATCTACCGTTTTTACAACTGTGTTCAGCTTAGAAAGCAGCCATTTGTCCATAACCGGAAGATTCTCATAATCTAAAATATAATTCTTTGGATTAAATTCGTCAATTTCCGCATACAAAACAAAGAATGCATAAGTATTCCAAAGAGTACCCATAAACTTACGTTGTCCCTCGGTTACTGCCTTTCCATGGAAACGGTTTGGCAGCCATGGAGCACTGTTAATATAAAAATACCAACGAATGGCATCTGCACCATATTCATTCAATGCTTCCATTGGATCAATAGCATTTCCTTTGGACTTAGACATCTTCTGCCCATTCTCATCCTGCACATGACCAAGAACAATAACATTCTTATATGGAGCCTTATTAAATAACAAGGTAGAAATTGCAAGGAGAGAATAGAACCATCCTCTGGTCTGGTCTACCGCCTCAGAAATAAAATCTGCCGGGAACTGTTTCTCAAATAAATCTTTATTTTCAAATGGATAATGATGTTGTGCAAATGGCATAGAGCCTGAATCAAACCAGCAGTCAATCACTTCTGGTACTCTCTTCATCTCTTTGCCGCAATCTGGACATTTGATGGTTACCGCATCAATGTATGGACGATGCAATTCTATATCATCTGGACAATTATCCGACATACTCTTTAATTCTTCAATACTTCCAATGGCATGCTGGCATCCACAACTACATTCCCAGATATTTAATGGTGTTCCCCAGTAACGGTTACGGCTTACACCCCAGTCCTGCACATTTTCTAACCAGTCACCAAAACGTCCTTTTCCAATAGTTGCTGGAATCCAATTAATGGTATTGTTATTTGCAATCAAATCATCTTTTACTGCTGTCATTTTAATAAACCATGATTCTCTTGCATAATAAATTAATGGGGTATCACATCTCCAACAGAATGGGTAACTATGCTCAAATTTCAACGCTTTAAATAGCAGTTTCTTTGCAGCCAATGATTTAAACACAAGTTCATCTGCCTTCTTACAGAATACACCTGCCATGTCGGTAACTTCTGGTTTCATTTCACCTTTTTCATCTACTAACTGTACAAAAGGCAAATCATATTTTCGACCAACCTTCGCATCATCTTCACCAAATGCAGGAGCGATATGAACCACTCCAGTACCATCTGTCAAGGTTACATAGGTATCACAAACCACATAGAAAGCTTTTTTGTTTCCAACCATGGTACGGTCACCAGGGTCTCCTACTGTTCCATCTGGTTTGTTAAAAGCATAATCAAACAATGGTACATACTGTTTGTGTTCTAAATCTGTACCCACATAAGTCTCTACTACTTCGTATTTTCCATCAATCACAGAAGAAAGTAATGCTTCTGCCATAATATAATATTCTGTTCTAACAGCAGTATCTTCTTCTCCTTCTTTTACCACATCATTTTTTTCATTTACCTGCACTTTTATCTTTACATATTGCTCGTTTGGATTCACACAAAGAGCCACGTTAGAAGGCAATGTCCAAGGGGTAGTGGTCCATGCTAAGATATACTCATCTTCTGTGCCTGCTACCTTAAACTTTGCAATAGCAGATTTTTCTTTTACATCTTTGTATCCTTGTGCCACTTCATGAGAAGAAAGGGGAGTTCCACAACGTGGGCAGTAAGGCACAATCTTATGGCCTTTGTACAAAAGTTTTTTATCCCAGATATTCTTTAAAGCCCACCATTCTGATTCAATAAAATCATTGTGGTAGGTAACATAAGGATTGTCCATATCTGCCCAGAAACCAACAGTTCCCGAAAAATCTTCCCACATACCTTTATATTTCCATACAGATTCTTTACATTTTGTGATAAATGGCTCTAAACCATATTCTTCAATTTGTTCTTTTCCATCCAAGCCAAGAAGTTTCTCTACTTCCAATTCTACCGGAAGTCCATGGGTATCCCATCCGGCTTTTCTTGGCACCATTTTTCCTTTCATGGTCTGATATCTTGGAATCATATCCTTGATAACACGGGTCAACACATGACCAATGTGAGGCTTACCATTAGCTGTTGGTGGTCCATCATAAAAAGTATAGGTTTCTCCTTCTTTTCTTGAATCCATACTTTTCTTAAAAATGTCATTATCTTTCCAAAACTTCTCTACTGCTTTCTCTCTGTCAACGAAATTAAGATTCTTATCAACTTTCTGATACATTTCTAATCCTCCTTTTTTTCTCTCATTTGTAACTGTTCAGAACCATGAACAGTTACTCTCATTTTACTAATTCTCTCTTGTAATCCATCCACTTTCCCGCAACTGCTGTATCTGGTAAAATATCCAGTCTAGATAGTCATATTCCCAGAATTCTTTCTTCTTCACCATATCCATAATAATCTCTGGTGTTGCCCATTTGGCATCTGTCACTTCTTCTTTTTGTAAAGTAAGGTCAGATAATTCAGCATCGGAACGTACCATCCAGACACAACGGTAACGTCCTGGCTTCTGGGTAATACTAAGCAAACGAAAATCTTCTTTTGGTGGTGTAATTCCCAGTTCTTCTTCTAATTCCCTGCAACATCCAGCAAACATTTCTTCTCCTGCAATTACAGATCCTCCAGTAATTGCCCACATTCCTGGTTTCGTCTTTAATGTATTGGCTCTCTTTTGTATAAGTATTTCTCCTTTATGGTTCACTGGATATACATGAACAATTAAATGATAATCACCTTGTGGCATCTCTTCCCCCCTTATGTGGGTTCTGCCTGTTTTTTGTAGGTACTGGTCGTACACATCCCATAATTCCATATTTTTCCCCCTTCATACATTTGTGAAAACGAAGTAGATACCCTGTCCACAATGCAAACATTTTTGTATATCCTGCCAGATATACAAAAAGCTTTCGTCCCAAACAGGACGAAAGCTCTAGCAATCTTAACCACCTATTCGACTGTACTCTGCAAAATGCATTCATACATGCTCCATATAACGGTGGAACCCGGCCCAGCTTACTTATTCTTTCAGCTTGCAACTTAGGAGTGATATTCCACTGCATATACTAGTACTGGTTTCCCACTATCACCAGCTCACTGAAACACTTCCATGCAGTTTACTGTCTCCATCTTCGTCTTTTCACACTCTACGTTAAATATCATAGTATAAAATGATAAAAAAGTCAATGTCAGGTCACTTAAGATTTTTTAAATTTTTTTGTTATTAAAATATAAATACCACTGCTGTCTTTTTTACTTTATTAAATGTCTTTAATACTTTACCATTCTTGTCCTTAATTTTTGTTACATACTTGCAATTCAAAACAAAAGTAGTCAGCACATTATGAAATTTAATACTCTTGTTTACATAATATGCAAATGTGCTGGTAAGAATATCCATAGTCTCCATTTCATCAAAACCTGTTGGTTCTGGTGTTTTTTTATCATCCTTATCACTTGGTGTTGTCAAACAGTCATCGTGAGAAGAAAAGCATCCATATCCACATATTTTGTAGTATCATACCGAAAACCATCTACACATTATTTTCTTACCCAGTCAGTCATTTAATAATATAGTATCTTGCCTGCTTTTTATTTCCTGTCCTGCTAAAATATGCATCCAACTCTCCTTGTTCCTTAGATAATCTTCCTTACCTCCTTATTACTTATNTCNGTNNTNTCNGATTGTTCAGCCCCTATTTTATGCTGTTTTCAAATCCTATTTTTATAAAATTCCCCCACTTTTTTGCCAAAACACTTGACAAATCCCTCAAAAAATGCGGTGCTA
>JAAVHR010000017.1 GCA_014799595.1 Clostridiales bacterium
CACTTTTCTTTGCTTTCTCAAAAACCTTTACATGTGTTCCTTTTCTTCCTCTTACTACTGGAGCTAAAAGCTGAATCTTTGTTCTTTCTGGTAAACTCATAATTTCATCCACCATCTGGTCTATGGTCTGGCTGTGGATTTCTTTTCCACATTCCGGGCAGTGCGGGATTCCAATTCGTGCATATAACAAACGAAAACAATCATAAATTTCTGTCACTGTTCCAACAGTAGAACGAGGATTCCTGTTTGTGGACTTTTGGTCAATGGAAATAGCTGGAGATAAGCCTTCTATACTCTCTACCATCGGTTTCTCCATCTGTCCTAAGAATTGCCTTGCATAAGAAGATAGTGACTCCATATATCTTCTCTGTCCTTCTGCATAAATGGTATCAAATGCTAAGGAAGATTTTCCTGAGCCACTAAGCCCGGTAAATACGATAAAAGCATCTCTTGGTAACTTCAAATCCACATTTTTTAGATTATGTTCTTTTGCTCCTCTAATTGTGATATATTTTTTTCTGTCATGTTTCTCTGCACTCATTTCACACCATGCCTTTCTTATATTTTCATTTTATTTCTCAAAATGTAACTGTTCAGAACCCCTCATTACTCCAATTCCAACAAATTCTGTTTCAATTCAATCAATTGGTCACGAATTTGTGCTGCAAGTTCAAAATTCAATTCTGCTGCTGCTGTATGCATCTTCTTTGATAAAGAATTTATCATAGTTTCTAATTCCTGTTTGCTCATGGATTCTGGATCTTTTTCCATTTGCAGGCTTTCTACCTCCACCTTTTTTGAAATCCGGATCAAGTCACGCACTGCCTTTTTAATAGTCTGTGGTGTAATTCCATGTTTTTCATTATATTTCTGTTGGATACTGCGTCTACGCTCGGTTTCATCAATAGCATGCCGCATAGAATCTGTCATATTATCTGCATACATAATTACATGTCCATCTGCATTTCTCGCTGCACGTCCAATAGTCTGAATCAAAGAAGTTTCTGAACGCAAAAATCCCTCTTTATCTGCATCCAAAATAGCAACCAAAGTAATCTCTGGGATATCTAATCCTTCTCTTAACAGGTTAATTCCTACTAATACATCAAATACATCCATTCGCATGTCACGAATAATTTCTGAACGCTCCAAAGTATCAATTCCAGAATGTAGATATTTTACCCTGATTCCTGCTTCACGCATATAATCCGTTAAATCCTCTGCCATACGTTTTGTAAGTGTTGTTACTAATACTTTGTTGTGTCCCTCCACTTCTTTTCGTACAGCTCCCAACAAATCATCAACTTGTCCTTCTACTGGGCGGACTTCAACACAAGGATCTAATAATCCGGTAGGGCGGATAATCTGCTCCACTCTGGCGAGCTCATGTTCTTCTTCATAACCAGATGGTGTAGCAGATACAAACATCATCTGGTCTATTTTACTCTCAAATTCTTCAAAATTCAAAGGTCGGTTATCCTTTGCAGATGGCAGACGGAATCCATAATCTACTAAAGTCTGCTTTCTGGACTGGTCTCCTGCATACATGCCTCGTACCTGAGGAATGGTAATATGTGACTCATCCACAATAATTAAAAAATCATCTGGAAAGAAATCAATCAAAGTAAATGGTGGTTGTCCTGCTTCCAAACCTGCCAAATGCCGGGAATAATTCTCGATTCCCGAACAAAATCCCGTTTCCCGAATCATTTCAATATCAAATTTTGTTCTTTCACCAATTCTTTGAGCTTCTATAAGCTTTCCCTCACTTTTAAATACAGAAACTCTTTCTTTCATTTCTTCTTCAATGGCTTGCAGTGCTGGTTCTATCCGCTCTGGCTCTACTACATAATGAGATGCAGGATAAATGTGTGCATGTTCTAATACATATTTTATATTTCCTGTTAATACATCAATCTCTGTTAACCGGTCAATTTCATCTCCAAAGAATTCCACCCGGATAGCAGTATCTGTCTGGTTAATCATAAAGATTTCTAACACATCTCCCCGAACCCGGAAGGTTCCTCGTTTGAATTCCATTTCACTGCGGATATATTGCATTTCGATTAATTTACGAATGATATCATCTCTATCTTTTATCATTCCCGGTCTTAATGACAAAGTCATATTCTGATAAAACTCTGGACTACCCAGACCATAAATACAAGATACACTAGCAACAATGATCACATCTCTACGTTCTGTAAGAGCTGCCGTTGCAGAATGCCTTAGTTTATCTATCTCATCATTTACGGAAGAATCTTTCTCAATATAAGTATCTGTGGAAGGGACATAAGCTTCTGGCTGGTAGTAGTCATAATAGGACACAAAATATTCCACTGCATTCTCAGGGAACATCTCCTTGAATTCTCCATATAGCTGTGCTGCTAACGTCTTGTTGTGGGCGATTACGAGTGTTGGCTTCTGTAATTCCTGAATGACGTTTGCCATCGTAAACGTCTTTCCGGAACCCGTAACCCCCAGTAAAGTCTGGAATTGATTGCCTTCCTTGAAGCCTTTCACCAGTTCGGCAATTGCCTGCGGCTGGTCTCCTGTGGGCTTGTATGGGGCATGTAATTTAAACTCTGGCATATAAAAACCTCCAATTTATGACCGACACTTGAAAACAAGTTTTCTTGTTGCCGCGGTATTCGTCAANTGCCTTTGCANGCAAAGCATTTTCCTCATTGCTCACGCAAAAAATTCGCCTATTCGCCCGAAATTCGTGTGTTACTGTTCACACCTACGGTGTTAACAGTAACTGAATCCAGCCTATTTATACTTCGCCTTCGGCGAAAGGCTGGATTCTTGGCTGTTCTATGTTTTGGCACATAGCTTGACAGCAAGTGTCAAGCTTGTGAGTGAACAGTAACATTCGTGTAACTTATTTTTCGATTTGTGTAAAATGGACTTGCAAAGCTGGCGAATAAGCATTAAAATAGCAATTACACAAATGCAGGTCACAAAACTGTATTTTTGAAACTAAATAGCACTGAATAACAACAGATAGTACAAATAGTATTATCCAGTCACTTAGTTTTCATTATAACATATAAGTTAAAAAAAGTACAGAACAAAATCGAACTTTTGTTCTGCACTTTTACTTTCTAATCTTGTTAATTCTAATTACTACTGCTTGTCCTCTTATAAGGCAAAATTTTTCCCATTTTGCCCTTAAACTTCTCACCATCAATGTTTCCCATGACGAAGTGAAAATGCTTTTTTAGAGTTACTATATTCATTTTGTATCTAATGTATCCACATCCCATTGCACACAATGACAACCAACTTTATTCACTGCCTCAACTAATGTATTATTGTAGTCACCATAAGGCGGGCGAAATAATGTAACTTCTTTTCCAGTTAATTCTTTTATCTTTTCACTCACAGTTGTAATTTCCGTTTCACATTCTGCCGCAGATAGCTGGGACATCTGCTTATGGCTTTGGCTATGATTTCCCACATCATGTCCGGCAGCGGCAATACTCTTTACATCATCTGGATACTTATCTACCCATCCACCTGTCATAAAAAAAGTAACTTTCACATTATATTTATCCAAAACAGCCAAAATATCTTGAGTATCCTCGTTTCCCCATGCAGCATCAAAAGACAAGCTTACCTTAGCTTCATCAGTCTTCACACAGTAAATCGGCAATTTCTTATCCTGGGATGCCAAGAACACTGCTGTACTGTTGGAAATAAAATGAGCACCAATGAAAAAAAGTAAAAAGGTAGAAAGTCCCAAAAGTCCCATACGTACAAACTTTTGCATTTGTTCATCCGAGTTATTAGAATTGTCCATATCATACCTCCTAATAAAAGAAAATACTGCTTCTATAAACATCTGCATTTACCTAAATATATGAAATTGAAATAGATATATGTCAAAAAAAGACCTGTGTTCGTATTTTACTAACACGCGAACACAGGTTCAAATAATCCTACAATCTACTTATAGATTTATCAATTTCTAAATACTTATTTACTCTCAATTATTGTATTTTTATATTTTATGTAAATTCTTCAAAGAAACATCTAAAATTGGCGAAGAATGGGTTAATGCACCACAAGAAACATAATCCACACCAGTAGAAATAATATCTGCTACTCGTTCCCTAGTTACATTGCCAGAACATTCTGTTTCTGCCCTGCCATCTACAATCTGAACTGCTTTCTTCATGGTTTCTGTATCCATATTATCAAGCATAATAATATCTGCACCAGCCTCTAATGCCTCCTTAAGCATATCCAGATTTTCTACTTCCACTTCAATCTTCCGAACAAATGGTGCATATTCTTTAGCCAATGCAACTGCCTGTTTCACACCACCTGCTGCACCAATATGATTATCTTTAATAAGAATACCATCCGATAAATTATATCTATGATTATATCCTCCACCTACCTTTACCGCATATTTTTCAAAAATACGCATATTCGGTGTAGTTTTTCTTGTATCCAGAAGTTTTGTCTTAGAACCATCAAGCAAATCTGCCAACTCTCTGGTATGAGTAGCAATGCCACTCATTCTCTGCAAATAATTTAATGCTGTTCTTTCTCCTGATAAAATTACCCTTATGTCTCCTTCTATTCTAGCAAGCAAATCACCACTTTTTACTTTATCTCCATCTTTAAAAAACAATTCCACTTTTGTGTTGGCATCTAATAAAGTAAAAACTCTGGCAAATACATCAAGACCTGCTATAATACCCTCTTGCTTACACAAGAGTTGTGCCTCTCCTAACTGGTTCTCTCTCATAATTGCATTTGTTGTAATATCTTCACTGGTAATGTCTTCCTGTAACGCCATAAGCAGCCATTTATCCATATTTATTTTCATTGTTGTAAAATTATTCATAATGTTTCATCCTCTCCATTTCCTTTAATACCATTTCTTTGTATTCCTCTTCTAATGCATCAAAATTTTCATACTTTATCAAATCTATCTCTTCATCCAATGTCAGCTCTTCTGCTTTGGCAAGAATTTCTGTTGCTGCTACTTTGGCAAATACCAGACTTTCTAATAAAGAATTGCTTGCTAACCGATTGGCACCATGAACTCCATTACAACTGGTTTCTCCTATCGCATAAAGATGTTCCATAGTAGTCTTACTATGCAAATCCACCTTTACCCCTCCCATAAAATAATGTTGTGCTGGTGTAACCGGAATACACTCTTTGGTCGGATCATATCCTTCTTTCATACATCGCTTATAAATATTAGGAAATCTTTTTTGTATCACCTCTGCACCCATATCAACCATAGATAACCATACAAATTCTGTTTTGTCTTTTTTCATCTGTTCTCTTATTTTTTCTGTTAAAACATCTCTAGGTAACAACTCATCTACAAAACGTTCCATATTTTTATTATAAAGTTTTGCCCCTTCACCTCGAACTGACTCTGAAATCAAAAATCTTCTTCCTTGTTTCTTTGAATATAAGGTTGTTGGATGAATTTGTATGTAATCAATATCCTTTAATGCAATATTATGTTTTAGGGATATCGCCAATGCATCTCCTGTTAAATGAGAATAATTTGTAGAATGCTCAAACAACCCACCAACTCCTCCACAGGCAAAAATCACATAATCTGCCAGAATCGCCCTTACTTTTTCTTGTTTGTCCTTTGCTATGATTCCATAACAAATATTCTCCTTACATATTAAATCAATCATAGTTGTATATTCTTCTATCCTGACATTTTTACGTTCTTTTACACGTTCCCACAATTTCGTGCTAATTTCTTTACCAGTTAAATCCTCATGATACAAAATTCTTGGTGCAGAATGTGCCCCTTCCCTAGTATACAACAATTCTCCATTTTCCTGTTCAAAATCTACACCATAGGAAATTAAGTCCTGAATGATTTCCTGAGATCTACGAATCATTAATTCAACGGATTCTTTATTATTCTCATAATGCCCTGCCCGCATAGTATCTTCAAAATACGAATCATAATCCTCTTCATCTTTTAACACACAAATTCCGCCCTGTGCTAAAAAGGAATCACTTCGCTCTACGCTTTCCTTTGTAATCATTAAGACCTGCTTATCTTCTGGCATTTGTAATGCACAAAATAAACCAGCAGCTCCTGTTCCCACTATAATTATATCCACATTCTGTTTCATTTTCATCTGACCTCTCTGGTATACTTGTCCTTTCAAACCTTTCTGTATTTATCAAGTATATCACAGAATGATTTTGGTTACAAGTTAATTCCCAGTTACTGTTCACACCTACGGTGCTAACAGTAACTGAATCCAGCCTATTATAATTCGCCTTCGGCGAAAGGCTGGATTCTTGGCTATTCTACATTTATGGCACATAGCTTGACAGCAAGTGTCAAGCTTGCGAGTGAACAGCAACAATTCCCTCAGTCAAGATATATTACAAACGTACATCCATTAAAAACAAATCAGCACAAAAAGAGCCGCTTTACAACGGCTCTTCTGTATATATAATCCTCAATTATTCACAACTTATATTGCAGACCACTGCTATCGCAGCTAGGAGCCGCTTGACAGCGTCACCTGTCTGCAATCATCGTCAATTGACCTATTAAGCATGAATAATCTCAGATAATTATGCAAATTTTACAGTGTTTAATTTTACTCCTGGTCCCATAGTAGAAGTTAAAGTAATACTCTTTAAATACTGTCCCTTTAAAGAAGCTGGCTTAGCTTTATTAATTGCTTCCATTAAGGTGCTAAAGTTTTCATTTAACTGCTCTTCTGTGAAAGAAGCTTTTCCAACTGGAACATGAATAATGTTAGACTTATCCAATCTGTACTCGATCTTACCTGCTTTGATATCTGCAACAGCTTTTGTAACATCCATGGTAACAGTACCAGCTTTAGGGTTTGGCATCAAGCCTTTTGGTCCAAGTACACGTCCAAGACGACCAACAACACCCATCATATCTGGAGTTGCAACTACAACATCAAAATCCAACCATCCTTCATTCTGGATCTTAGGAATTAATTCATCTCCACCAACGAAATCTGCACCAGCAGCTTCTGCTTCTGCAACCTTATCTCCCTTTGCAAACACAAGAACCTTTACAGTTTTACCTGTTCCATGTGGCAATACAACTGCACCACGAACCTGCTGATCAGCATGACGTCCATCAACACCAAGTCTGATATGTGCTTCTACTGTTTCATCAAATTTTGCAACAGCTGATTTTTTAACTAAACTAATCGCTTCATCTGCATCATATAACTTTGTTCTGTCAATATTTTTTGCAGCTTCAGCATATCTCTTTCCTCTTTTCATTTCGAAAACCTCCTGTGGTATTATCGGTTAATTATTGTTGAATAAGTATTCAACAGCATTCCTAAAATGCAATGCCTCCCACTTATTACGATCTTGCGGAATATAACTTTTTTTGTTAGTCTTTTTTATGCTTTTCGTATTCAAATATTCTTACTCTTCTACAGTAATTCCCATACTTCTTGCTGTTCCAGCAATCATACTCATTGCAGCTTCAATGCTTGCAGCATTCAAATCTGGCATTTTTAACTCAGCAATTTCCTTAATCTTATCTTTAGAAATTGTAGCAACTTTAACTTTGTTAGGCTGTCCTGAACCTGACTGAATATTACATGCTTTCTTTAATAAAACTGCAGCTGGTGGTGTCTTTGTTACAAAACTAAAACTTCTGTCTGCATATACAGTAATAACAACTGGAATAATCATTCCTTCCTGTCCTGCTGTTCTTGCATTAAATTCCTTAGTAAACTGTACAATATTTACACCATGCTGACCTAAAGCAGGACCAACTGGTGGAGCTGGTGTAGCTTTAGCTGCAGGAATCTGTAATTTAATATATCCTTCTACTTTCTTTGCCATGATAGCATACCTCCTGAATTTTGTGGTTTTACGAAAATATATAGTAAACCTATAATTTCTCCCACTTATTTATCTTGTTATTCTTTAAAGCTTTTTAACGTCTGTGAATCCAATCTCAACTGGTGTTTCACGACCAAACATGTCAATATTAATGGTAACAATCTGATTTTTGTCATTTACAGCAGTAATCACACCGGTTGTATCTTTCCATACACCCTCCGTCACCACTACAGTTTCTCCAACTGCAAAATCTACTTTTGCCTGGACATTTGCATGAAGTCCCATACTTAGCATTTCAGACTCCGTTAACGGCACTGGCTTGGAACCTGGTCCGACAAAACCTGTTACACCTCTGGTATTTCGTACCACATACCATGTTTCATCATTCATAATCATATTGATTAATACATACGCTGGAAACATCTTCTTTTGCACTACTTTTTCTTCTCCATTGCTCTTTGTCTCAACAACATTCTGCATTGGTACAGAGACTTCCAAAATAGATTCTTGAAGATTTCTGTTCTCAATTGTTTTCTCAATATCTGCTTTTACTTTATTCTCATACCCAGAATAGGTATGAACAACATACCATTTTGCCTCTGACATATTATCACCCTTATCCTAATTGTAGGAGCTTATCAAATCCATATTTGACACCAATGTCAACAATAGCAATGATAAGACCTAATATAACCGAAGTAACAACAACAGCTACTGTTTCTTTTACAAGGGTTTCCTTTGTAGGCCAAATAATCTTTTTGAACTCAGATTTAACGCCCTTAAAAAAGCTTTTCTTTTGGGTATTCTCTTTATTAGACTCTCCCATACTTCACTTTCCTTTCATGCATCTAAATCCTAGAATTATTTTGTTTCCTTGTGTAATGTGTGTGTTCTACAGAACTTACAATATTTCTTTGTTTCCATTCTGTCTGGGTGATTTTTCTTTTCTTTTGTCATGTTATAGTTACGCTGTTTACACTCAGTACATGCCAAAGTAATCTTAACGCGCATATTGCCACCTCCGATATTATTTATTTTTAGACATAAAAAAAAAGCCTATTCCATCGCCGTTTTACTATAACACATTCTACTTGTTACGTCAACCATTTTTTCAAAATTCTATCGACATTTATTATTTTATGATGTATAATATGAATAGGTTTATGTATAAACTTTTATATGAAGTTATTAAAATAAGGAGGTGTATACCATGATATACAATTATTTAATGTCTGATTATGTCAATCGGGAGAATTATCGCTATAATCCTACCGTTCATAAAAAATCTGAATTAAAAAAGATATATAGTGATATTGTAAAGATTAGTAAAGAATCTCCTTCTTATTTGTTTAGAGCTTCTAAGGAAACCCAGGATTTTGCCATACAACTAAAAGAAGGTTCTTTATCACTTCAGAATACTCTTCGTAATCTGCAAAACAACGATGACACCTCTGCTTTCTCTTATAAACAAGTTTGTTCAGACAACGAAGAAGCTTTAACAACAATAATTGATACAGAAGATCACTCAAACCTTCCTGATCCTTTTTCCGTTGAAATTCATAAACTTGCTATAAATCAAAAAAATATTGGAAATTATGTATATCGGGATACTGCTAAATTAAAAGAAGGTATCTATCAATTTCAAATTGATGTAGAAGATGATAGTTATTTATTTCAGCTTCAACTTCGCGGGAAAACAACAAATGAAGACGCATTAAATCATATTGTACACACCATTAACAATTCTGGTGCTCCAATTATCGCTTCTACTTCTTATGACAAAGCTAAAGATAAAATACAAATTGTGTTGCAATCAGAACAGACTGGTTCTACAGATGGAAATCCTATTTTTCAGTGCTCTGATATTTCACATCCAAGCACTTCTCTAGGATGTGTAGAATATTTTAATCTAAACCATGTAGTACAACTTCCTGAAAATTCTTCCTTCTCTATAAATGGAGAGGAGAAAAATACGATTTCCAACGAATTCACCTTAAACAATGCATTGCATCTTACCATGCATGCACCAACACAGTTACCAATACATATTGGTTATGAAAGTAACGTCCCAAAGATTATGTCAGAAATAAATGGTATTGCAGATACCTACAACCAACTGATTCATTTATCATACAATCAGGGTAATCCTCCAAAGCTAGCTACACTTATGCTTCATGATTTAAAGGGTATCTTTTCAAAATCAAAAGCTGATTTTACAGATTGTGGTATTACCTTCAATGAAGAAGGATATATGGAGATTGATAAGATAACTGCCAGCGATGCCGCTACTGCAGGTAAGTTCCAGAATCTTTTTGGTTCTCATGATACTATAGGAGCCAGAGCCATGCGTCAATTCAAAGATATCGCAATTAACCCTATGAAATACATTGAAGATAAGGTAATTGTTACTTATCCGAATCCTATGAAAGAAAATTTTGCTAATCCATATATGACCTCCATGTATTCTGGTATGTTATTTAATTCATATTGTTGATTTGTCATTACTGTTCACAGGTAGTACTTTGCACTTGCTGCAAAGTACGTAAGAACAAGTAATGGCAGAAAAGAATCCAGCCTTTCGCCGAAGGCGGACTCTTATAGGCTGGATTCCGTTACTGTTTGCACCGCAGGTGTGAACAGTAACGATTTGTCAACTAACTTAAAAACCGGAAGACTATCGGTTGATAGTCCCCCGGTTTTTCTTTAAAAATTTATTTCCTGTTGCATATTCGCTTGGTGTCATTCCTACCATCTTTTTAAAAATCCGGCTAAAATAGTTTGGATCTTTGTATCCTACTAAAAAACATATTTCTTTGATGGTTCTATCTCCTACGTTTATATATTGCATAGCTTTTTCTATACGTAGATGTGTAATCCAATCCACATAATTTGTGCCTGTTTGGTTTTTAAAAACTTTACTAAAATGTTGTGGGCTTACTCCAACATGTCTTGCTACATCCTCTAAAGAAATCTCTGAGGTATAATGGGATTCTATATATTTCATAGCGGAGTGAATGGTAGCTGGCACTCCTGCACTATGACTTTCACTAATAAGTTTAAATAGATATTCAAATTTCCGGTACGCCCAAACTTCTACTTCCGTAATACCCTCTAACTCTTTTAAAAATTCTGTACAATTTAAAAATTGTAATTCATTTTCTCCTTCTAAAGGTGCTACATGGCAGCTAAGCACCATAATTTGTAATATTTTATTAATTTTTGCATCATATTCTAATTCCTTAAGGCAAAGTAAAATTTGAGAAAATAAATCTAATGCTTCACTTTTCCCAAATTTCACTGCATCCAGCAAGCGGTTTAACATATCTATGTATTCACTGTGACTTAAAATTCCCTCATCTCTATGAAAAAGCATAACATTGTCTTTGTTTTTAAAATAAACAGAATTGACTGCTTCCTGATATGATAAGTAAATATCTTTAATGGGATAAACATTACCAACGCCAATTCTAACAGGAATATCTATTTCATCCATAATCCCCTTTTTCAAGTCATATCCAATTCTGGTAAGGTATTCCCTCTTCTGTTGTTCTGACATATCCTCTTTGCTCCAGCTGCTATAAATAATAAACCGCTCAAACATCTTAGGACTCACCATACTCCGCTCATATCTTCCCATTATTTCTTTTATTTTCTTTTGTAGTTTTTCTGCAACCACTTCTTCATCCTGCAGCCCCTTCAAAGGATGAATACTAATCATAAAGCCCTGATACATCATTCCAAGAGCATCACAATATTCATGAAGATATTTTTCATTCATTTCTTCAAATAAAATGGTATACAAAAATCCATATTCCAGTATATTTTTTGTTTGTACTAAATAGTTTTCCCGTCCCTTTTGGTGAATCCATTGAATTTTTTCTTCTTCCAATTTTGCAATAATTTTGGCTACTGCCTGTTTTACCTGTACTTTTTTTATAGGTACCGATAAATATGCATCCACACCATACATAACTACTTCTGTAACCATATCTGCTGCAAAAAAGGAAGAAAAAACACACACATGAATATTTTTATTTTTCTCCCGAAGACTCTGTAAAGCTTTTAGTCCAGAAAAATTTTCCATTGAAAGAGAGAGAAAGACTAGAGCAGTCTCCCCCTCTTCCACAATTTTTAATAGCTCTTCCTGTTTTTTTATAGTTAAAAACTCCCAAGTTTCAGAGAAACTTTCCTGTAAAATCTGTTGTAGGTTTTCCTGTTCCGTTTCCTCCATGGCTACCGCAACACGATACATGTTTCTCCTCCTATTTTTCTGCCTTGTAACTGTTCAGAACCATGAACAGTTACGTTTAAGCCCATAATAATTCACCTTCGGCGAAAGGGCTTAAACATTACAAAAGTTACTTTTTCTCAGGTCACACGCAAAGTAAATGCGTGTTTCTACCTAAATAGTTACTTTACCTTCAAAATAATTTTGGAAGGACATTTTTCTGCACAAGCACCACAATTTACACATTTTGTATAATCAATACTTGCTAGATTATTTTCTACATGGACAGCATCCGATGAACATTGTTTTTCACATAACTTACATCCGATACATCCAGTATCACAGACTGCCTTGACATCCTTTCCCTTTTCCGTTGAATTACATGCAACTTTGTATTGTGCATCATAAGGTACTAATTCAATCAAGTGTCTTGGACAAGCAGCAATACATTTTTTACATGCCTTACATTTTTCCTGGTCTACTAATGCCACACCATTTACTATATGAATAGCATCAAATGGACAGGCAGCCACACAAGAACCATATCCCATGCATCCATGAGAACAGGCTTTATCTCCACTTCCTGGTACCATTGCAAGATTTCTGCAATCATGTATGCCATAATACTCATATTTTACAGATGCTTTATCACATGTACCATTACACTTTACAAATGCCACTTCTCTTACTGTTTCTTTTGTATCGGCTCCCATTACTTTTGCAATTTGTCCAGAAATTTCTGCACTGGCTACCGGACATCCATTTGCAGGTGCTTCTCCTCTTGCAATTGCTTGTGCCATAGCATCACAACCGGCATAGCCACACCCTCCACAATTGTTTCCTGGTAACAAGGCTCTTACCTCTATTTCTTTCTCATCTACTTCTACTGCAAATTTCTTGCCTGCAATCCCAAGAAGCAAACCAATCAATAATCCTGTAATTCCAATTACGGCTGCTGCCAATATAATTGCCGTGATATTCATTGTTTTTGCCCCCTTTCTATATTAGTCCGGCAAATCCACAAAATGCAATTGCCATAAGACCTGCAGTTACTAATACAATTGGTGTTCCCTTAAAGGATTCTGGAATATCATTATCCTCCATGCGTTCCCGTACACCAGCTAAAATAACAATAGCTATTGTAAATCCAACTGCTGTTCCAAATCCATTCACAATACTTGTCAAAATGTTATATTCTTTTTGTACATTAATAATGGCAATACCCAATACTGCACAGTTTGTAGTAATCAAAGGAAGATATACTCCAAGGGCATTGTATAGACTCTTCATTGTCTTTTTTAACACCATTTCTACAAATTGTACCAAAGCAGCAATAACCAGAATAAATACAATTGTATTTAAGTAATCCAAGTTATTTGGTTTAAGTAAAAACTGATAAATACAACTGGTTATGCCTGATGCCAATGTCATAACAAAAACTACTGCCATTCCCATTCCTGCTGCTGTACTAATCTTTTTCGAAACTCCTAGGAAAGGACAGATACCTAAAAACTGACTAAGAACTACATTATTCACTAATGCAGAAGCTACTAAAATAAGTGCTAACTGTTGCATAATCATCATTTCTCCTTCCCTGTTTTACTATCTTTTATCACAGCCTCATTTACTTCCATCTTTGCCTTCTCTTTCTGTGCTGCTGCTGCCTTTACTGCTGCTTCTTTTGCAGCCGCTGCCTTTTTTGCTTTTTCTGCTGCTTTCTTGGCCTCTATCAAACCATGATTCGCTGCACATGCACTTCCACTGCAATTGCTGCAATTTCCACCACAGGCAATATCGCTATCAACCTTATTTGTTGCAGAAGGCATTTTGAATTTATTTTGCAAGGCAGTCAAACATGCCAATACAAAAAATGCTCCTGGTGCTAATACAAAAATGGTAACTGGTTCAAAAGAATCTGGTGTAATAGACATATCAAAGATGGTTCCTGCTCCCAACAACTCCCGGAATACACCTATTAAAGTCAGCCCAATCGTGAATCCAAGTCCCATTCCCAATCCATCACAGGCAGATAACAAAATTGTATTCTTAGATGCATACGCTTCTGCTCTTCCAAGAATAATACAATTTACCACAATAAGTGGAATATAAATACCAAGTGAGTCATAAAGACTTGGTACATAAGCATGTAATAACTGCTGCACAATTGTTACTAATGATGCCACAATAACAATAAAAGCTGGTATTCTCACCTTATCTGGAATTACTTTCCGCAAGAGTGAAATCACCATATTGGATGCTGTTAATACTACAGTTGTAGTAAGTCCCATTCCCATCCCATTCACCGCAGAGGAAGTTACGGCAAGGGTAGGACACATACCAAGCATCAGAACAAATGTCGGATTCTCTTTGGTGACACCATTATATAAACGTTCTACATATTTATTCATCTTACTCTCCTCCCTCTATGATAATTCTGTAAAGCAGCCATTCTCCTCTAAAAAGGACAATCCTGCATTGACTGCACCTGTTAATGCCTTGGAAGTAATTGTTGCTCCACTGATTGCATCAAATTCATTTTCACTGCTTTTTCCTGTTTTTGAATATTGAATCTTTGGACCTGCCAAACCAACAAACTGTGCCTGAAACTCTTCCTTTGTACAATTGGCTCCAAGACCAGCTGTTTCACTATGTGATAAAACACTAAGCCCAGTCATAACACCATCCAGTTTCACTCCTATGGCAAAAGAAATATCTCCACCATATCCTTCCTTTGCTATCAAACTCATAACATAACCAATTGTGTTACCGTCTCCATCTTTAGCTGCCAGAACTTCTGCAATTTCCGCCCCCGAAATATTTAAAGTTTCTAATTTCTTTGTTAATGCTTCCTCTTCCTCAAAAGCTTTTCCTTCTGAAAACACTTTCTGATAGGCGGCATTTTTAGCCGCAAGTTCTGATGCTGCAATGGGTTCCTTGGTAATCTGATTTACCAGTCCTAACAATAAGCCTGCAATCAACGTAATCACAAACAAGGCAACTGCATCCTTTATGATAGTTGACCCTTTAGGCATTTTCTTTTGCTCTCCCATGTATACCTCCTTTTGCATGACCTGCATGACTTTGAATACTACTCATTTTTTGCTTTCACATAACCAAAAGGTTTTGGAATTGTAATCTTTTCAATCAATGGTACTAATAAATTACAAAAGATAATTGCATAAGACACTCCTTCGGCTGAACCTCCATAAATTCGGAAAATCCCGGTAAGAAGCCCTAAGCATATTCCATATACGATTTTGCCAATTGGTGTAATTGGACAAGTTACATAATCTGTTGCCATGAAAAATGCACCAAGAAGTAATCCTCCTCCACATATTTCAGCAACAAAATAATTCACATCCAATCCATGTCCGCTAAAAAGCATCAAAAATATCAGAAAAGTTCCAATGTAAAATGCTGGTATTCTCCAGTTAATAATTCTCTTAACAAAAAGATAAGCCGCACCAAGTAAAATAGCTACTGCGGAAGTTTCTCCTATCGTCCCGCCTATTGTTCCTATAAACATATCCAAAAGACTACTTCCATTAGCAGCTAAAGTGTCTGTTACTGCCATTCCCGGTTCTGCATTTTTAATCCACGCAAGAGGAGTTGCAGAAGTTACACCATCAACGGTAAAAGTTGTCATTCTTCCAGTAAAAGAAATCATCAAAAAACATCTGGCTCCCAATGCTGGGTTCATAAAATTCTGACCAAGACCTCCAAAAAGCTGTTTTACTACAAGAATGGCAAATACACTACCTATCATAGCAATCCACAACGGAATACTCGGCGGCAGATTCATACCTAAGAGTAATCCAGTGACCAATGCACTATAATCTCCAGTTGTTATTGGTCTTTTCATCAAACGCTCATACACATATTCTGTTAACAAACAGGTTACGGATGTCGTTAATAACACTAATAATGCATCCATTTTAAATACCCATATGCCAGCAAGCACAGCCGGCAATAATGCAATTACTACATCTCTCATAATAGTCTTAGTAGAGTCCTTTGATCTAACATGAGGAGATGCAGAAACATGAAACAATTTACTCAAAATAATTCCTCCCTTGTTTTCTAGTGTGCTGTCCCATTCTTTTTCAGCTAAATAACGCAGAATGAATTTTCAGTCTGCAAGGCGGCTGAACGAGGCGATGCGGTGGCATCGTTGAGTGAAGACAACGTGGCAGATGGAAATTCAGACAAGTTATTTGGC
>JAAVHR010000018.1 GCA_014799595.1 Clostridiales bacterium
CACGCATTTACTGCGTGTTTACGTAGCAAAAAATGAAAGTTGATTGGTAATATAAACACAGTCATGACTATATCATTTTTAATTTCTTAACAAATTGTTTACAAAGTATCCATAATCTCATCATATCTAACTAGTATACTTAAGTTAATAAGAAAAGCAAACAAGTTTGACTAATAGATATTATTTTGTGATAATAGTTAGCCGATTCGATTTTTTATAACACGCCTGACAGGTTACTCCCCAACTTGTCAGGCACTCCTCTTTCAAAAAAAGACCTATGGAAGGTCTTTCTTTTTTATTCCATTTGCTGCAGAATTTTTAATGCTTCTTCATATTGAAAACATTGTACCTGCTTTGCAATCTGATTCATTTTGTCCCGTTCTTCTCCTTTTGTTGCATATACTAGTTTTTCGGTTAATTCCGGAAGATAATTAAATTCATATCTGGAAAGGTAATATTTTAATTCTTCTACACATTCTGCAAACTCTGCCTCATTCATGGGAATATATCTCTCGCTCCTGCTTTTGGTATACGTTGCATCATATTCTAACAAAGCTTCTTCTAATTGTATGGTAAAATCCTCTAAATCCTGTAAATAACCCTCTAGACTTTTTCTAATATATTCTTCTTCTTGATTTCCACAAGCAAGTTCAAATAACTGGGATTGATTAGACAAACGGCTTACGCCTAAATTTAAAAATACCCCTTTTAAGCTGTGAAAACAATTTTTCATAGAAGTCACCTGTACTTGTGAATCCTGATACATGCTGATCCTGTTTCGTTCTGAATGAATATTATCTACTGCAGCTTTGATTACTTTGATATAGTTATTTGCAGAATTTGCCAAATGACTAAGTCCCTTTTCCACATCTAATTCTTCAATTTTTGAAAAAGCTTCCAGTAAAGCTTTCTTTCCAGAATCCTTTTCTTCCATAGAAAATGCAAAAGACTCTATTGTTTTATCTGGAAACCACTTTTGCAAAATATGGCAAACCGCCTCTAATTCCAGCGGTTTTACCATAACATCATCTACACCTGCCTGTTTAAAACGACCTTTTAGTTCATTGGTCTCGTTGGCTGTAAGTGCTACAATAATTGGACGTTTTGCTTTTCCCAATTTGCGGATTTCTTCGGTGGCTTCAATTCCATTCATCTCAGGCATCAAATAATCCATAAAAATTATATCAAACTCTTCCAAACGTTCTTTTTCGATTGCTGCTTTTCCAGAATAAACTTCCGTAACCGATATAGAAAATTGCTCTAACATACTGGCTACAACCATAGTATTCACTTCATTATCATCTACAACCAGGGCTTTGATACCCTCTGCCCGAAATGCAGTCTCTATCCCCATCATCTTTCCTCCTTGTCACCCAATTGTCTATTCTAATATAAGCAAATGGTAACTGTTCAGAACCATAAACAGTTACAGCAAATGTTACAACTATTTACTATGTACAATTACTCCGACGTATTATTAACGGCTTCAAAAAATTGTTGTTCAAATTCTTCCCTTGGCATTGGTTTCCCATACAGATATCCTTGTAGTTTATCCGTATTTAAAAACATAAGAAATTCCATCTGCTGTTTGGTTTCTACCCCCTCTACAACTACTTCCATGTTTACACTATGTGCCAACTCCGTAATCGCACTTAATAAACTTGGATTAAAACTTTCTGTTCCATATCCTGACACAAAGCTTTTATCAATCTTTACATAATTTAGTGGCATTTCCATAATATGGTTCAGTGAAGAATATCCTGTACCGAAGTCATCTAATGCAATACTAAAGCCATTTTCTCTAAGCTGGCTAAGCACAGATTTCATTAAATTCATATCTTCTACTGCAAGACTCTCTGTTACCTCCAAAATAATATTGTCTGTATTTACTCCTGTTACTCTTGCGATTTCCATAATCCTGTCTACAATGTTGGGCTGTACAAGCTGAACTACAGACAAATTCACAGCAACCTTAAATTCTTTATTATATGCATCATTCCAGCGTTTACAAGCAGAAAATGTTTCTTTTAACACATATTCTCCCAAAGGCACAATCAATCCCAAATATTCAGATAAAGAAATAAAGTTAATTGGGGTAATAAATCCTAATTCAGGACTATACCATCGCACCAACGCTTCTGCTGAAATCACTTCTTTTGTGGTTGTTCTCACAATCGGCTGAAAGAACATCTCAAATTCTACACATCCCTTTGTAATTGCTTTACGCAAATGCTTTTCATAATTTACTCTTTCAATAGAAGAATTTAAAACTGCTTTTTTGTAATGTTGAATACGGTTCTTTCCCTTTTTCTTCGCNTCATAAACTGCAGCATCTGCATATTTTAACAGTTCTCTTGGACTGGCACTATCCTTAGGATATTCCGTAATACCAATACTTACAGAACAAAAACATTCNTTATCTTCCAATGTCCAACTGGTATGGAAAAGNTTTAAACATTGTTGGATAATCTCTTCTGCCTGTTTTGCATATTCCCCTTTAACAAATAATAAAAATTCATCCCCATCCACACGATAACAATAATTTTCAATCTCTGGAATATCATTCAATGCTTTTGCTACTTGTTTTAATAAAATATCTCCATATTCCGTTCCAAAAGCCTCATTGATATGCCGGAAATCATCCAAATCCAACATAATTACAAAACCTTTTTTACGGTTTGTCAATGCTACCTCTATCTGTTTCTGGGCATCTTCCTCATATTTCATGCGGTTTGGAAGTCCTGTTAAGAAATCCAGATATGTTTCTTTTTTCATCAATACTTTTCTGGCAGGNTCTGATGCTGTAGATTGAGTCATTTTAAGAATAATTCTTATATGTCCGCCAGTATAAAAATCTTTTCCAATAGTTGTACTATCTACCCAAACTTCATTTTCATCNCGGGTCTTCATGCGAAATTTCTGCTGAATATTCTTTTCCTTATAGCGAATGCCCTTCCACAGTTCNTCTACAACTCTTTCTACATCTTCCTCATGTATCAAATCGCTCCAAGTCAGTTGTTGTCCCATGATTGTTTCCACAGAATATCCTAAACTTTGAATATTGGGTGTAGCATAAATAATTGGCAACCTCTCTTCATAAGCCAAACCTATCATAATAATATCTTCATTCATCAGACAATCTCTCATAGCGGCACTCTCACAAAGGGAATGATTAAACAATCTCTCATAATCATCCTTTGACAATACAGGCATATACATCAAAAGCATCCCTTGATATCCTATCTTTTTATCATAAATAGGGATTCTGTTCATTCTTACATAATATGGATTTTCTTGTTCAAAATTAATCTGCTCCATGTGACAAAACAATGGCTCTTGACGAACTTTTACTTCCATTTCTATCCGATTATATTCTTCAAACAGTTCTTTCACTTGTGGACTAACTTCATCAATCCGGGATTTTAGTGCCAGATATTCTTCTATATCACTTTTCGCATTTCCACTCACTACAGTATAAGATCCATCAATATCTTTCCATATCAATCTAGGATACAGCTTGTCCATATCCATACGAAAAGGCTGTTTATAGCTTTGGTCAAAAAACATAACCACTATATGTTCTCCTCCACATGCTATTACACATAGTTCCATATCAATATTTTTTATCTCATTTCCTATCAGAATCTCTTTTCCGAAATAATAGCGGCTTTTCCCCTCAAGTATGTCATTTGAAAGTTTTAATTTCTTTTGATCTGCCCATAATAAATTTACATTTTGACAAGCACCTTCATTTAAAGCTGTCTGGGCAAATTTATTCATTGCTGTCACTTTCCCAGTTTCATAGACATAAATTACTACAGGAAATTCTATATACTCTATCATTTCTACAAACTGCTTCTTCAAACTTATCTTCACACCAACACCCCCTGATATCTTTTGCAAATCCCCCTACTCTCTCATACTTTGACACTATCCTTATTATACCAAAACTTCACTATATAGGCAAGTTGAATGATGTTTCAAGAACCTTGACATTCTTGTGGCTGCATCTCCCATCTGATCCACAAAAGCAGGCTGTCAAAAATGACAGCCTGCTTTTAATCAATTATAACTTTTGGTACTTTATTCTCTATATTTCTACATGTTAATACATCGTGACACTATAGTCACCCTACATATAATCATTATTTCCATATATAAAAGTAAGGTACATGAAAGTAAAAATTTGATTAAAGTCTTGTTACGTTAGTAGCCTGTGGTCCTTTTGCACCTTCAATTACTTCGTATTCTACTTCCTGACCTTCTTCAAGAGATTTATATCCCTCCATGTTAAGTCCTGAGTAGTGAACGAAAACATCGTTACCTTCTGCATCAGAAATGAATCCGAATCCTTTTTGGTTGTTAAACCACTTAACTGTACCTCTGTTCATGAGTTGTTCCTCCATAAAAATATATTACTTGCAATTGTCTGCAACATATTCAATATATCATGTTAACGGTATTATGTCAATCGTTTTTGTTATCTTTTCATTGTAAACAGATGGTATTGTGTTACTGTTCACACCTGCGGTGCTCACAGTAATGAATCCAGTCTATTTAGAGTTCGCCTTCGACGAAAGACTGGATTCTTTTCTGCCACTACTTATTCTTACGGACTTTGCAGCAAGTGCAAAGTCCTACAGTGAACAGTAATGTGGTTACTATTACATAAATACAATTATCACCAATAACATTTGCACAACCAATATGGCAGGCATACCAAATACAAAACTTTTATGTTTGGTCTTATGCCGGAATAAATGCATACCATATAACGCTCCTATGCTTCCTCCTAATATTGCAGATAGAAACAAAGTTTTTTCTGGAATACGCCACTGCTTTTTCTTAGCTTTATGCTTATCAATTCCCATAAGCACAAAACCCACAAAATTTGCAAGTAACAGATATGTCATTCCGATTTTCATCCAAATACTCACTCTATTCTCCTTCTTCACTGGAAACAATGTAACAGTTCAGCCGGAGGCTGCTCTGTTACGGAATGGGGCAAGCTTCGCATTATAAATTGCCCCATTCCCCTTCCTGTTTTATTCTTTTATACGGTCTGCACAGCGGAGTGTGCAGACCTGCTTGAACTGTTACGAAACAATTTCAATACCCAATTCCTTTAATTGTTTCTCATCTACCACATTTGGTGCCTCAGACATAAGACAAGAAGCATCTTTTATTTTCGGGAAAGCAATTACATCACGGATGCTGTCTTTCTTTGCCATAAGCATAACCAGACGGTCTAAACCATAAGCCAAGCCAGCATGAGGAGGCACTCCATATTTGAAGGCATTTAATAAGAATCCAAACTGGCTATATGCCTGTTCTTTTGTAAATCCTAANGCTTCAAACATNTTNTCTTGTACATCATCCATGTGNATACGGACAGAACCTCCACCAATTTCNGTACCATTTAATACAATGTCATAAGCCTTTGCACGTACTCTTCCTGGGTCTGAATCTAACAATTCCAAATCTTCTTCCATAGGCATCGTAAATGGATGNTGCATTGCAGTATATCTTTCTTCTTCCTCTGACCATTCAAGCAATGGGAATTCTGTTACCCATAAGAACTTATATTNGTTCTTATCCAATAATTCCATCTGGTTTGCCAGCTCCAGACGTAANGCACCAAGTACATCCCATACTACTTTATTCTTATCTGCTGCAAATAAAAGCAAATCTCCATTTTCTCCATCCATNGCTTTTACAAGNGCCTGCATTTCTTCCTCTTTCATAAATTTTGCAAAAGAAGATTTNATTGTGCCATCTGCNCCAATCGCAATATAAGCAAGACCTTTTGCACCATAACCTTTTGCAAANTCTACCAANGCATCTATCTTCTTTCTTGGCATAGCACCTTGTCCTTTNGCATTGATACCTCTTACNGTTCCGCCATTTTCTATAGCACCTTTAAATACCACGAAATCACAATCTTTTACCACTTCTGTTACATTTACAAGTTCCATTCCGAAACGGATATCCGGTTTGTCAGATCCAAAACGATCCATAGCCTCCTGCCAAGTCATACGCTGAATTGGCAAAGATACTTCTACACCTATGGTTTCTTTAAAGATTTTTTGTAATAATCTTTCATTTACCTCAATAACATCATCTACATCTACAAAAGATAATTCCATGTCAATCTGTGTAAATTCCGGCTGTCTGTCTGCACGCAAGTCTTCATCACGGAAACATCTTGCAATCTGAAAATAACGGTCATAACCAGAGCACATCAAAAGCTGCTTAAAAATCTGTGGTGATTGGGGCAATGCATAAAAATTTCCCGGATGCACACGGCTAGGAACCAGATAATCTCTTGCACCTTCTGGTGTACTTTTATTTAATATTGGTGTTTCAATTTCCAAAAAACCTTCTTCTGCTAAAAATTGACGGGTCAAAGTAGATACCTGGCTTCTTAATATTAAGTTTCTCTGTAAATCAGGTCTTCTAAGATCCAGATAACGATATTTCAAACGTAGTTCTTCTTTTGTCTTACTATCTTCTTCTATTGGAAATGGAGGAGTGTCCGCTTCTGATAATACCCGCATATCTGTAGCACGTACTTCAATCTCACCAGTCTTTAAATTCTTATTGACTCCACCTTCTCTTTTACAAACTTTTCCAGTAATTGCCACAACAAATTCACTGCGAAGTTTTTCTGCTTTTGCAAAAACTTCACTTCCACAGTCACTTTCTTCAAAAATCACTTGCAACAATCCCGAACGGTCACGGACATCCACAAAGATAAGTCCTCCTTTATTTCTTTGCTTTTGTACCCATCCCATAATAGTAACTTCATTACCTACATTCTCTATGGACAACTCTGCACATCGGCAGGTTCTGTGTAATCCACGCATTGATTCAGCCATTTTCTATTTTCCTCCGTTTATCATTTATTATTGTGTAACTGTTCAGAACCATGAACAGTTACGTTTAAGCCCATGAAAATTCGCCTTTGGCGAAGGGCTTAAACATTACAGAATTTATCTTTTCTTACGAAACACGCAGTAAATGCGTGTTTCTACCTAAATAGTTACATTACTGTTTTAAAATCCATTCTGCAATCTTATCCAAAGCAAGTTCCACTTCCTCATGTGTCTCCATATTCTTTACCTTTGCCTTACCTTGCTCTAATTCATTTGTTCCAAGTACAACGGTATTCTTGGCACCAATTTTATTTGCATATTTCATTTGGGCTTTCACGCTTCGATCCATATAATCGGTTTCCACTACCACACCTTCCATGCGAAGGCGGGTTACTAGTTTATATGCCTGTGCTCTTGCTTCTTTTCCTAAGATTCCCACATAAAGCTCTGGAACTGTTGCAGGTTCTAACTCTACACCCTCTTCTTCCAAGAAGTATATAATTCTCTCTAATCCCATTCCAAAACCTACTGATGGAATATCTTGTTTTCCATCAATTTCATGAACCAGATTATCATAACGTCCACCGCCACAAAGGGTAAATCCATCTTTATTCACGAATTCAAAAACTGTCTTGGTATAGTAATCCAGACCTCTGACAATTCCAGTATCTATCTCAAAAGGGATTCCAAGTTCCCCAAGCATTGTCTGCAATTCTTCAAAATGCTCCTTACATTCTTCGTCCAGATATTCTATTGTTCTTGGTGCATCTGCAACCACTGCTTTACAATCTGGAACTTTACAATCAATCACGCGAAGAGGATTTTTTTGCATTCTTTCTTTACAGGTAGCACAAAGTTTATCTTCATGTTTATGCAAGTAACTAAGCAATGCATCATTGTAAGTCTTTCTGCAATTTGCACATCCAATGCTGTTAATATGCAATTTTGCATCCTTCAATCCGATTTTCTCAATCAATGTAGTAACTAATGAAATCAACTCTACCTCTGCCAAGGGACTCTTAGAACCTACAAATTCCACTCCAAATTGATGATGTTGTCTCAATCTTCCGCTTTGGGGATTTTCATAACGAAAAGCTGGTGTTACATAAAACATTTTTGTAGGCTGGCTTTCTGCATACAAACTGTTTTCCAAATAGGCACGAATGGCACCTGCAGTTCCTTCTGGTTTTAGGGAAATACTTCTATTTCCTTTATCCAAAAATGTATACATTTCTTTTTGCACAACGTCTGTAGTTTCACCCACACCTCTTTGAAACAGCTCTGTATGTTCAAATACTGGTGTAATAATTTCCTTAATGTTATATACTTTGCACAGATCTCTGGCAATCTTTTCTATCACAGTTCTTTTGTGCATATTTTCTCCATACCAATCCTGTGTACCCTTTGGCTTTTTTGTTATCACAATTATTTCCTCCTCTTCAATCAAGTGCTAATATTACTTCTTGTTTTTTCACTATTTCCAATTTTTCTCTTTTAAATAAATAATTTGTAAATTTTTCTGTCATTTCTGGAATATCCTCCAGATATATCTTGTCAAACAACTGTTCAGAATGAAGTAATCTTTGAAATGCTATCAATATTTTTATATCAAAATTCTTCGCTTCATCAAACATAACCTGTATGGCTGTATCCCTGTCAAACGCAGTACGATAAGTACGATTCGAGGTAAGAGCGGCAAATACATCACATACATGCAAAATTCTAGCTCCATAGGGAATATCCTCTCCTACTAAATTTTCTGGATATCCGCTTCCATCATAGTTTTCATGATGATGGTACACAGTTTGCTGCACAAATGCAGAATACTGTTTTTTCCGAAGCACATCATAGCTATATACCGAATGCATACGGAAATATTTCATTTCTTCAACTGCCATGGCATCCTTTCCATATAAATACCTGTTCATTTTTATTTTTCCAATATCATGAAGCAATCCTGCAATGGCAATTTCTCTACAAAATGCTTCATCTTCTCCTAATTCTCTAGCTAAAAGAACAGAAAGATTACTTACTACAATTCCATGACAAATTGCATCAACAAGTTCCTCCTTAATGGAATCCTCTAAGGTTTCCAGCTTACTATATTCCTGATTGTACATATCCATATCTATCATGTCCATCCATCCTTTCAGTAAATCAGTCTAATCCTCTAAAAGGGTCACGCACCAACTAATTTATCCTCAATTGTTCAAGATTCGTAATTGTTCATGGTTATGAACAGTTACCACGATTCATTATTTTCCCACAACAAACGGATACTTTTTAATTACTTCTCTTTTTCTATCAATCATTTCATCAATTCTATTTACATACTCCACAACATTTTTTACATTCTCAACCCGTTCCAATTTTTTTGCTCCCTCTGGAAGCATAATCTTTGTAGAAGCACCTGCCCCCAAGGCAAGTATGGATTGTTTCTCTTCCATAATAATAATATTATAAATGCTTTCCATACCTGGTTTTGCATACCCAATATTTTCCTGACTATCATTTGAAGAACCGGTTGCGTTCTTTTGCCGGTACATATAATAAGGTTCGTAATCATGTTCTTTAGCAAATTTTTCTGTAAGAGACAGCATTTCACTAGTATCTCCTACCATTGTATGCTCTTCCTTATCTAATTGCATATTCAGCCTTGCAGCACGTTTTACCACTAAAGAATGTACCGTTAAACTCTCTGGTGCCAGTTTTTCCACCCAATCCAGAGTTTTCTTAACATGTTCTGTCTTTTCTCCCGGAAGTCCCATAATCAAATCCATATTAATGTTATCATGCCCTGCTCTTCTGGCAAGTTCAAACCCCTTTACAACTTCTTCCACTGTATGTTTCCGTCCAATATGGTTTAGTGTATCCTGATTCATTGTTTGGGGATTTATAGAAATCCGGGTAATTCCCTCTTCTTTTAATGCCTGCAATTTTTCATAAGTAATCGTATCTGGTCTTCCTGCCTCTACTGTAAACTCAACTACATGCTCCATTGGAAAACTGTTCTTAATCTTGCGAACCAGACTTCTAAGCTGTGTAGTATCCAAAGCTGTCGGAGTTCCTCCACCTATGTAAATAGAAGTCAATCGCTTTGCCCATAAATTCTTAGCTGCAAAATCAATCTCTTTATACAATGCATGTAAATATTCCTGTACATATTTCTTAAACTGTTCCAGCGGAAAGGACGGAAACGAACAATACAAACATCTGGTAGGACAAAAAGGTATTCCTATATATAAACTATATCCATTCTTATAGTCAATAGCTCTTAAAATATCTAATTCTTTCTTTGCAATCTCATATCCAAGAGAAATTTTTTCCTTGGAGCAATAATATTGTTCTTTCATGTACCGTTCAATGTCTTTTCTGCTCTCCCCCAGCTCCAAGTGTTCCATAGGAAGTTTACTTGGCCGGACACCGGTTAAAGTTCCCCATGGAAGCTCTTTCCCTGAAGCCTGGTGTAATGCCCGGTAAATACAGCGTTTTAGTACATTCTTATATATCTTTCTATCTTCTGCATTTGCACAATCTTCTTCCCGAAATCCTTTCTCCTTCGACATAGTTTCCACCACAACTTTGGAATCTCCAAGAAAAATTCTAATAAACAACTCTGCCTGACTGATATCCTTCTCTAAATCAAATCCCTCTCCATCCTCCCAAGCTTCTGTACCAATCACAATCTGTCTGCTCGGATAAAACGCTTTACACAGACTCTGGATATCAAACACATAATCTTCTTTAGAAAGCTGAATTTTTATCATGATTTCTGTCCCTTTCTAGCAAATTATCCTCTATGAACAAGTTCACTTATGCAACTTGCAATACTTTTGCATGACTGAACCGTTACTAAAAATATGGATTATATTTTTTTTCGTATGAGAGAATAGTACTGTCTCCATGTCCGGGAAAAATCTGCATATCCTCTGGTAGTGGTACAATTTTTTTACGAATAGATTCCTGTAATACCCTGCCATTTCCTGTTGGTAAATCACTTCTTCCTACTGACTGGCAAAATACTGTATCTCCACTAAATAATACATTCTCAGCTTCTAAATAATAACAAACACCTCCACCGGTATGTCCTGGTGTATAGAGAACTTTTATGGTCATTCCCGCCAATTCCAACACATCATTATCCTTTAGGGTTTTATTAGCCTTTGTAATATAAGGACGATTCATCATACTTCCAGAACAGTTCTGGTAGGGATCTCCCAGTAATTCTTCTTCATTCTCTCCAATATAAACTTCTACCTGGTGTTTTTCCAGTAGTTCATTCACTGCCATCATATGATCAAAATGTCCATGGGTGAGTAAAATTGCTTTTAAATTCAACTGTTCTTCTTGAAGTTTTTGTTCAATACGCTCTGCTTCTTCACCCGGATCAATGATAAAGGTTTCCTTTGTCTCCTCATTACTTACTATATAGCAATTGGTAGAAACAGGTCCTACTACCAGTCTGTTTATTCTCATACGTCATAACCCATCCTTCTATTTTAATTTGAGGTTCGTGTAATATCCAAAACACTTTCCACATTCCGAATCTTAGAAATCAAACTTCTAAGCTGTTCCACACCTTGTGTAGCAAATCCTACTGTAATTGTTGCTGTTCCTTTTTTGCTGGTTCGCACATTCATAGACAGTACATCAATCTGGTTTTCTGTAAATATCTTTGAAATATCTACCAAGATGCCCGTCCGGTTATTGGCATATATAATAATCTCTGCATCATAAAGCTCACTCTTTTCTACAACATTGCTCCATTCTGCATTTATCAATCTTCCTCTGTCTTCTTCCGGCAAATTCATCATATTGATACAATCCGAACGGTGAATAGAAATCCCTCGTCCTCTGGTGACAAAACCTATAATTTCATCTCCCGGAACTGGTCCGCAACATTTCGAAAATCGTACTGCCACATCATCTGTACCTTTTACAACAACACCACTTTTTGAACGGACAACTGCTGTTGTTTTATTATTCTTATCTGTACTAATCTGTTCTCTTACAATCTCATCTGTAATCTTTGTTTTTTGTTTCTTATCATATTCTTCCTGAAGACGGCTGACTACTTGTCCTTCCTTCAAACCGCCATGCCCAATTGCAGCATATACAGACTCCCAATCCAGAAAACCATATTTCCGCATAGCTACTGAAGTATATTCTGGTTTTAATAAATCACTTGGCACTATGCTATGATTTTTGCAATAATTATAAAATAATTCTTTTCCCCGGACAATATTTTCCTCTTTAAATTCACTTCTAAACCATTGGTTAATTTTATTCTTCGCCTGTGTACTCTTTACAAGAGACAGCCAGTCACGGCTTGGTCCTCTGGAATTCTGCGAAGTAATTACTTCAATTCTATCTCCATTTTTAATCTGGTAATCCAAGGTCACAAGCCTGCCATTCACCCTTGCTCCTACCATTTTATTCCCTACTGCACTGTGAATACTGTAAGCAAAATCAATTGGTGTAGAGCCTGTAGGCAGATTCTTTACATCCCCAGAAGGGGTAAAACAATATACATTGTCAGCAAACAAATCCAAATCACTCTTTAAAAGACTTAAAAATTCATGATTATCTGACATATCTCTCTGCCACTCCAGAATCTGTCTTAACCAGGAAAGCTTTTCTTCTTCGCTTACTTTTGTGTTACTGCCATCCAATCCCTCTTTATATTTCCAATGTGCTGCAATACCATATTCCGCTGTCCGGTGCATCTCATAAGTACGAATTTGAATCTCAAAAGGCGTACCAGTATGTCCAATCAAAGTAGTATGCAAAGATTGATACATATTTTCTTTTGGCATGGCAATATAGTCTTTAAATCTTCCTGGAATAGGCTTGTACATTTCATGAATCACACCAAGTGCGGCATAACAGTCTTTTACACTATCCACAATAATTCGTACTGCAAATAAATCATAAATCTGATCCAAAGTCTTATTCTGGTTCTTCATCTTACGGTAAATACTAAAGAAATGCTTTACCCTTCCATTAATCTTTGCATCAATTCCTGCACCATGAATATGTTTCGACACTTCATCTATAATATCTTTAATAAAGTTTTCTCTGTCTTGTTTTTTGGCATTGATCTTTACCGTCAGATCCTTATACACCTCTGGTTCCAAATACCGAAGAGATAAATCATCCAACTCAATCTTAATCTTGGCAATACCAAGTCTTTGGGCAATTGGTGCATAGATATCCATAGTCTCTCTTGCTTTTGCTCTTTGTTTTTCTGGCTTCATATATTCTAAAGTCCGCATATTATGCAGACGGTCGGCCAGTTTAATCAAAATTACGCGGATATCCTTTGCCATAGCAAGAAACATCTTTCTAAGATTCTCTGCCTGTAACTCTATCTTATCGTTGGTATAATTAATCTGGGTCAGTTTCGTTACTCCGTCCACAAGCAACGAAACTTCTGCACCAAACATCTCTGTAATTTCTTCTGATGTTAGTACAGTATCCTCCACCACATCATGAAGCAGTCCTGCTACAATAGTCTCTTTATCTAATTCCAACTCTGCCAGAATAATACCAACACATATAGGATGAATAATATACGGCTCCCCTGACTTTCTTCTTTGATCCTTATGTGCATCTCTGGCAATGGTATATGCTTTCTCTATTACAGATAAATCTCCCGAAGGATGATAATTCCGAACTGTCTCAATCAACTGTTTATATAAAATCTCTGGTTCTGTAAAATGTGCAGGAGCAGAAATATCCTCTGTTGCATGTCCCACCATATTTTCTTTTACATCTTCTAAACCGCTTTTTTTCATGTTTTCACCACCTGTATTCTAAAGGAATTATTCTATCTAAACAGAAATGGGATTTCTTATTACTGTTCACTCACAAGCTTGACACTTGCTGTCAAGCTATGTGCCAAGAACGTAGAATAGCCAAGAATCCAGCCTTTCGCCGAAGGCGAATTATAAATAGGCTGGATTCCGTTACTGT
>JAAVHR010000019.1 GCA_014799595.1 Clostridiales bacterium
GAAAAATATACTGTGGAAATGACGAGATTATCTTGACAGCAATGGAATATAAGTTATTGTTAGTTTTTTTGAACCACCGTGGACAGACTTTATCCAGAAAACAGATATTAGAATGCATTTGGGATGATGTGGGAGACTTTGTGAATGATAATACCTTAAGTGTTTATATGAAAAGGTTAAGAAAAAAACTGGGTGATACAGAAAATAACCAGATTATTAAAACTGTCCGTGGTTTGGGATATCGTATGGAAAAGTGATAGAAAATGGAGAAAAAAGATGGAGATTATCATACAATTTGTCAGCATTTTCATAGCAGGAATTTTATGTTTTGTTGTAAGAGATACCCAAAGTATATGTTATATTTTAGCCGCCTGCATTTTGGTTTTAGTTGCCATCTCTTGTGTTTATCACAGATTACAGGGAAAAAGATTAGAGAATCTTATCTTGTATCTGATGAAGGTACAGGACAGACTTGTACTTCCCGACATTGAAAAATATAATGAAGGCAAGCTTGGTATTTTACAAAGCGAAATATATAAACTGGTAGTACTTTTCAGTGAGCAATCCCATACTGCAACCAAAGAACGGGAGTATTTGGCCAAGATGCTTTCTGATATTTCCCATCAGATTAAGACACCACTTACATCCATAACAATAATGACAGAATTGTTAGAAAATCCTAATTTGTCAGAGGAAAAAAGAATAGAATTTATAGGAAAGATTGATCAGCAGGTTAACCGGATTACATGGCTGATTAAGAACTTATTAACATTGTCCCAGTTAGAAGCAGACATGTTGAAATTAAAAAAAGAAGAGATTTTTGTAAAAGAACTTTTAATAAAAGCCTGCCAGCCTTTTGAAATTATGGCAGAAGTGAAGAATATTGCACTTACCGTTACTGCAAATGAAGAAATAAAGCTGGTTTGTGATTCCCATTGGACAATAGAAGCCATTTCTAACATTGTGAAAAATTGTATGGAACATACAGAATATGGTGGTATGGTTTCCGTTTATGCCGAACAGAATAATTTTTCTACTAATATACGAATTACAGATAATGGAGAGGGTATTGGAAAAGAACATTTGCCTCATATATTTGAACGGTTTTATAAAGGTGCAAATTCTTCTACGAATAGCGTGGGAATAGGTCTTGCTATGTCAAAACAGATTATTATGCAGCAAAATGGAACTATTCAAGTGACTAGTGAAGCAGGAAAAGGAACTTCCTTTTTCATTAAGATGTATTCAGATGTGAAGATATAAGACGAAAAAAGGGATTGTACATACATAATTTTATGAGTACAATCCTTTTTGTAATTTGGTCATAAATATATGTAACAGNCTAGCCATTCCATTCATATTTTGTCAAATATACATTATGACATGAATCAATAAGGTTTAATGTTCATTTTTTATTTTATTTGCATAATAATGAACAAATTCATTTATTGTAGGAACCCCTTTTACAGAGGTAATCTTAGCTGTATAATGCAATAAAAGTTCATCTATGTCATTTGTATTCCAAGCACGGTTAATGGCATTCTGCATAGCATGTTCTATACTTTTGGCAGATTTGTTATATTGTTCTGACATAATTATAGTAACATTACGTAGAGGTTTGTCCATAGTTAAATAAATAGCATCAATTAAATACTGGTATCCGATAGCTTTGGGATTAATACCAACATAATCTAACTCTTTTGAAATAATGCGTTTAAAGCGTTGTTTTCTTTGAGTTGGAGTTTCTATTGCACTATTCAAGTTTTTTTGATATTTCCGGTTAGAATGGATAACAGAAGATAGGGTACAAAGAAAATCAATTACTTTTATCTCTGAATAATCATTCTGATGTTTGTACATAATAAAATCTGCTCCAGATTCCCTTGCGAATTGATAAGTCGCAGGACTGGAATTGTTAGTGGTTATTAGAATATATGGGGAAAAGGAAAGGGAAAGATTTTGTAAGTCACTCAGAAACAGTAAACCATTTCCTTGTCCATAATGTAGTTCTAAATCTAAAATAATAGCATCTGGAGCATTATTTTGTACAAGTTCTAAAGCTTCATAANAATCGTTAGTAATACCAACTAAAATAATATCTTCCCGTTCATCTATTTCTTCTACAAAGCGTTGGCAGACATCCTGCTCATCTTCAATTAATAAGACATGTAATGGTCCATTCATGGTACTCATCTCCTTATAAAGTAAAATTATATATAGTTAGGNTTCTTGTAACTGTCCAGAACCATGAACAGTTACGTTTAAGCCCATGAATATTCGCCTTTGGCGAAGAGGGCTTAAACATTGTAAAATTTAGTTTTTTATACGANACACGCAGTAAATGCGTGTTTCTACCTGAATAGTTATGGATTCTTTACTATGATTTGGATATAATGCTCAATTTATAGAAAAAAATGTATTATATATAGCAAAAGAATCCTATATAAAAATCAAGGCAATAAAAAAAATGTGCAAGTTGTTTAAAAAATTCTGGCTAATTTATACAGGATGTATAAAAAATAAAAGTTCTAAATAATTACACATATTTTAATATACCACAAAAACCTACAAAAAACCACAAAAACCTACAAATATGACGATATTGCCACACAAAAACCCACAAAAACCCACAAAAACCTACAAAAACCCACAAAAACCTACAAAATTTGGTACAAAAACCAAAGGAAATAAATGGCCAGTTACGATATGATAAAATATAGAAGGGGGAGAAGTAACATGAGAGTTGTTATTTGTGATGATGATATCAAATGTTGTTCTAATATTGAAGAATGGTTAACGTCATACCAGCAGAAAACAAAAGTAAAATTAGAAGTAGATATTTATAATAATGCAGAACGATTGATTCAGCACATAAAGGAAGGTTACATATTCGATTTTATTTTCTTGGATATAGAATTACCGGAGATGGATGGAGTAGAGCTAGGACGAATTATCCGGGACACATTGTCTGATAGATATATTAATATGGTTTACGTCTCTAATAAAACCAAATATTGTTCGAAGTTATTTGAATTGGAACCTTTGAATTTTCATAAGAAGCCATTAAGAAGAAAACAGATTTTGGAGGATGTAAGGAAAGTCCTCTCGCGAATGCATATTAAAGGAACAGTGGTGCCATGTACTGTTGATGGAAAAAAAGAAAATATTGCCTCTCATCAAGTTATGTATGTAGAATCCAATGGAAATATGTTAGAATTGATGTTAAAAAATAAGAAAAAGGCATTTATTCGTGGAAGTTTGGAAAAATTTAAAGAGGAATATGGTGGAGATTTTTTATTTCGCTGTCATAAGTCATTTCTGGTAAATTATGATTTTGTACAATCTTATGAAACAAGATTTTTTGTTTTAGATGAAGGAACACACATACCTATAGGAAGAAAATTTTCTGGCAATATGAAAAAGCAATGGATGGAATATGTGTTGGAAAGATAGATAAAATCAATAGAGCTAAGGATATATAGTGGCGTTAGCCGATAATTAGATCCATGTCAATACTTGAAAATAATAAGCAAAAGTATTGATATGGGTCTATTTTTTGATTTTTGATAACTGTTTAGAAACATAAACAGTTACGTTTAAACCCATAATAATTCGCCTTTGGCGAAGGGGCTTAAACATTACAAAAGTTACTTTTTCTTACGAAACACGCAGTAAATGCGTGTTTCTACCTGAATAATTACGATTTTTGAACAATTCTTTCCACATGAACTATTTCGTGTTATAATTGAGGTATATATTTGCCGAATGGAACATATTTCGGTATAATAAGAAACAGATATATAAAATCTGGATAAATAATATGGAGCAAAGGGAAAAGAAAGGATAGGTAAAGAAGAATGGCATTAAGAAACATTCGTGAAATGGGCGATGATATTTTAAACAAAAAAGCAAAAAAAGTAAAGGAAATGACAGAAAGAACAAGAACTTTAATTGAAGACATGTTAGAAACTATGTATGAAGCTAATGGAGTAGGGCTTGCAGCACCACAAGTTGGCATTTTAAAGAGAATTGTAGTGATTGATGTGTCACCTGGAGAAGAACCAGAACCAATTATTTTAATCAATCCAGAAATTTTAGAAACTTCTGGAGAACAGACTGGATATGAAGGATGCCTTAGTGTGCCTGGAAGGTCAGGCATTGTGACCAGACCAAACTATGCAAAGGTAAAGGCACAAGATATAAATATGGAAGAGATTATTATTGAAGGAGAGGACTTGTTGGCAAGAGCACTTTGTCATGAAATTGACCATTTGGAAGGACATCTTTATGTAGAAAAGGTGGAAGGTGATTTGATTTCCAACGAAGAATTATATGCACAAATGGAGGCAGAAGAGCAGGAATAAACCGAGATTATTCACGGTCTTAAGCATGAACTAAGTCTTATGCAAGCCGAAGGCTTAGAAAAAAGACTTAGTCATGCTTGATAGGTCAATTGACGATGATTGCAGACAGGTGACGCTATCAAGCGGCTCCTAGCTGCGATAGCAGCGGTCTGCAATATAGGACGTGAATACTTGAGGATAAAATGAGGAAGCAGGAAGGATTTGATAAAACATGAGAGTTGTGTTTATGGGAACGCCAGACTTTGCGGTGGAAACTTTAGAAGCCATCATAAAAGAAGGACATGAAGTAGCAGGAGTGGTAACTCAGCCAGATAAACCAAAGGGCAGGGGAAAGAATATGCAGTTTACACCTGTTAAAGAGATAGCAGCAGCAAGGGGAATACCTGTTTACCAGCCAGTCAGAGTAAAAGAACCAGAATTTATAGAAGAATTGAATAAAATGAATCCGGAAGTAATTGTGGTTGTGGCATTTGGACAGATTTTACCAAAAGAAATATTGGATATGCCAAAGTATGGATGTGTTAATGTACATGCATCTTTGCTTCCAAAGTATCGTGGAGCGGCACCAATACAATGGGCGGTTATTGATGGCGAGAAAGAAAGTGGTGTGACTACCATGCTTATGGAGGAAGGTCTGGATACAGGAGACATGTTGAGAAAAACGGTTGTGCCTTTAGAAAAAGATGAAACAGGTGGCAGCCTCCATGACAAACTGGCAGCCCAAGGTGCCAAATTGCTTATTGAAACTTTAAAAGAGCTACAGGCAGGAACAGCTACAAGAACCAAACAGGATGATGCATTATCTAATTATGCAAAAATGCTGGATAAACATTTAGGTCAAATTGATTTTACGAAACCGGCAGAAGAGATTGAACGGTTAATCCGGGGATTAAATCCATGGCCAAGTGCATTTACAGGGATAGATGGAAAGACATTGAAAATATGGTCTGCAACAGTTATTAACCGGGAAGCAGAGGGGAAATTTGGTGAAGTAGTTGAAGTAAATCAAGATAGTATATTGGTAAAAACTGGAAATGGATTACTGCAATTGGATGAAGTACAACTTGAAGGGAAGAAACGAATGGAAACAGATGCTTTTTTACGTGGATATCCTGTGGAAGTTGGAACCATACTAAGTAAATAGGAAGGAAAGGTGATAAGTATGGGAATTTATAGTATGTATATTTTAAATGGCATGGGACTGTGGATAGGAGCAAGAAGATATTATGGTATGTTTTTTGATCCTACCTACATTTTAATTATTATTGGAGTAGTGTTTTCTTTGCTTGCATCTGGGTTGGTAAAAAGCACTTATGCAAAATATAAAAAAGTACAAAGTATGTCAGGATATACTGGTGCACAAGCGGCAGAGAGAATTCTTCATCAAGCGGGAATTTATGATGTACAGATTGTGCATATTAGTGGAGATTTGACGGACAATTATAATCCACAAACAAAGACCCTTAGTTTATCGGATTCTGTATATGGAAGTAACTCTGTGGCTGCAATAGGAGTAGCAGCCCATGAATGTGGTCATGCAATACAGCATAACAAAGAATATGCACCATTAAAGTTGCGGGGAGCAATGGTACCTGCAGTTAATATTTGTTCTACAATTTCATGGCCGGTGATCTTTTTGGGAGTAATTCTAAGCTGGAATCAGACGTTAATTACACTTGGTATTATTTTCTTTGCGGTGGCAGTTTTATTTAGCCTGATTACTTTGCCGGTAGAATTTAATGCATCTGGAAGGGCACTTCACATTCTTGGGAATAATGGAATTCTGGCAGAAGATGAGGTAAGAAAAGCAAGAAAAGTATTAACCGCTGCAGCAATGACTTATGTAGCTTCTGCTGCCGGAATGATTTTACAACTTTTAAGATTAATTATTTTATTTGGAGGAAACAGCAGAGATGACTAAATCCCGGTCTATAAACACAAGAGAATTAGCATTGCAGATACTCCTTAAAGTGTTGGAAGAAGGGGAATATACCAGTACTGTAATTCCAAGTGTATTAAAAAATTATCAGTATTTAGAGAAAAATGAGCGGGCATTTTTGACCCGCTTGTGCGAAGGAACCATAGAGCGTATGCTGGAATTGGATTATATACTAAATCAGTTTTCTAAGGTAAAAACAAAGAAAATGAAACCTGTTATACGCAATATTTTACGAATGAGTGTTTATCAGATGAAATATATGAATCAGGTTCCAGATAGTGCAGCATGTAATGAAGCAGTAAAGTTAGTCCAGAAAAAGGGATTTTCCGGGCTGGCTGGATTTGTGAATGGTGTGCTTCGTAATATCAGCAGGAATATGAATTCCATAGAGTATCCCAAGGAAGAAAAAGAACCAGAAAAATATCTTAGCATCTGTTTTTCTATGCCAGAATGGATTATCGAAATGTGGATAACAGATTATGGTTATGAAACAACAAAGACAATGCTGGAGGCAGGTATGAAGGAACGCCCGGTTGTAATCCGATGCAATACCAGAAAAGTCTCTATGGATGACTTAGTAAAAAGTCTTGAAAGAGAAGGTGTAAAGGTAGAAACAGCAGAGTATGTGAATTCTGCCCTTAAGATTTCCGGTTATGATTATTTAGAAAGATTAGATTCCTTTCAAAAAGGATGGTTTACCGTACAGGATCAGAGTTCCATGTTGGTTTCTCTTGTTGGAGATATTAAAGAAGGATATCAGATTATTGATGTATGTGCAGCACCTGGGGGAAAAAGCCTGCATGCAGCAGAATTACTACAAGAAACAGGAAAGGTGTCCGCCAGAGATTTGACATTATCCAAGATATCCCGAATAGAAGAAAACAGCAGAAGATTAGGAATTAACAATTTGGAAACAAAAATCTGGGATGCCAGAATATTAGAGGAAGAAAGAATAGAGTCAGCAGATATTGTATTTGCTGATTTGCCATGTTCAGGACTTGGTGTAATTGGAAAGAAGAACGATATTAAATATAAGATAACTAAAGAAGGTATAGATAGTTTAGCAAAACTGCAACGTGAGATTTTATTAACTGCCAAAGAATATGTGAAACCAGAGGGTATACTGATTTATAGTACATGTACTGTGAATACTTTGGAGAATGAAGAAAATGTGAAGTGGTTTTGTGAACAGGGAGATTTTGTTTTGGAAAGCCTGGAGCCATATCTTCCAAAGGTTTTATGGAATGAGCATACAAAGGATGGATATTTACAATTATTGCCAGGAATTGTTAAAACAGATGGATTTTTTCTTGCAAGATTCCGAAAAAAAGGTGGTAAAAGTAAAGAGGAAGAGAGTTAAGTAATATGGAAAAAATAGATATCAAATCATTGAATTACCAAGAACTTTTGGCTAAAATAGAAGAACTTGGGGAAAAATCCTTCCGGGGAAAGCAGATTTATGAATGGCTGCATCAAAAGGCGGTTATGAATTTTGATGAGATGACCAATTTGTCAAAGGCATTAAGAGAAAAATTAAAAGAAAATTTCTATATTGCCCAGACCCAGATAATAGAAAAACTGGAGTCAAAGGATGGATGTACAACGAAGTTTTTATTTGGTCTGCAAGATGGAAGCGTGATTGAGAGTGTGTTAATGAAATATAAACATGGCAATAGTGTGTGTATTTCTTCTCAAGTGGGATGCCGTATGGGGTGTAATTTTTGTGCATCTACTTTAGGCGGTTTGGAGAGAAATTTATCTGTGTCAGAAATGCTTGGACAGATATATGCCATACAGAATATGAAAGGAGAACGGGTTTCCAATGTGGTTGTTATGGGAACAGGGGAGCCTTTGGATAACTATGATAATCTGGTGAAATTTATACGAATGTTGACAGATGAATATGGATACAACATTAGCCAAAGGAACATTACCGTATCCACCTGTGGTTTAGTAGAAAAGATTTACAAATTAGCACAGGAAAAGTTACAAATTACTCTGGCAATTTCCTTACATGCACCAAATGATGAAGTACGAAAAACATTGATGCCAGTGGCAAATAAGTATAGTATTGCAGAAATAATGGATGCATGCAAAGAATACTATGAAATAACAGGACGGCGTATCAGTTTTGAGTATAGTTTGGTGAAGGATGTAAATGATTCAAAGGAATATGCAGAGGAACTTGGCAATTTGCTCTGGCGGAAGAATTGTCATGTAAATTTAATACCAGTGAATCCTATTGAAGAACGTAATTATAGGGATTCGGACACAAGTTTTATAAAGAATTTTAAATTGACTCTTGAAAGATTTGGAATAAATGTTACCATTAGAAGAGAAATGGGCAGAGATATTGATGCTGCCTGTGGACAATTGAGAAAACGTTACATGGATAAGATGGAGGAGGGAGAGCATGAGGACATTTTCCATAACTGATGTAGGTATGGTAAGAAAAATGAATCAGGATTATGTATTCTGTAGTAATAACCCCATTGGCTCACTTAGCAATCTTTTTTTAGTAGCAGATGGTATGGGAGGACATAATGCTGGAGACTATGCGTCAAAGTGTTGTGTGGAAAACATGATTACTGCTATTGAACATAGTAATTTAAAGTCACCTATTAGTATATTAGAACAAGCTCTGCAAAAGGCCAATGCGGCAGTTTATGAGACAGCAGAAAGTGATGTGGCATTGCAGGGAATGGGAACTACCCTTGTGGCAGCGACCATTCTTGGAACAGAAATGTATATTGCCAATGTTGGAGATTCCAGAGCTTATTTGATAAGAGAATATATACATCAAATTACAGAAGATCATTCATGGGTAGAAGCTATGGTAAGAAAAGGTGAAATAGATCGGAAAGATGCAAGATTACATGAAAAAAAGAATGTAATAACCAGAGCAATAGGTATGGGCCCCATGGTACAGGCGGACTTTTTTGAAATATCTCTGGAAGAAGGGGATATTTTGGCAATGTGTACAGATGGCTTGTCAAATATGGTTGAAGATGAAGAAATATTTGAAATTGTGAAGAATAGTGAAAGTATAGAAAGTGCTGGAAAAGAATTAATCCGGACAGCAAATGCTAATGGAGGAAAAGATAACATTGGATTAATATTGGTGCAAATATAAATGTGAAAAGAGTGTATATATAAGAAAATTGTAACTATTTAGGTAGAAACACGCATTTACTTTGCGTGTGACCTGAGAAAAAGTAGATTATGTAATGTTTAAGCCCCTTTGCCAAAGGCGAATTAATATGGGCTTAAATGTAACTGTTCATGGTTCTGAACAGTTACAGAAAATTTATGATGCGAAGGATAGAATATAAGGAGGATAACTATGATAATTCGACCTGGAGTCTTTATAAGTGATCGCTATGAGATTATTGACAAAGTAGGCAGCGGTGGAATGGCAGATGTGTACAAAGCGAAGTGCCATAGATTAAATCGTTTTGTTGCAATGAAAATATTAAAGGCAGAATTTAGTGATGATAAAAAATTTGTAGAAAAGTTTCGTGCGGAAGCACAGTCAGCGGCAGGCTTATCGCATCCTAATGTAGTAAATGTATACGATGTTGGTGAAGAGAATGGTATGTATTATATTGTTATGGAGCTGGTAGAGGGGATTACATTAAAGAGCTTCATTGAAAGAAAAGGCAAATTAGAAGTGAAAGAAGCTGTGGGAATTGCTGTGCAGATTGCACAGGGAATGGAAGCAGCACATGGAAATCATATTGTTCATAGAGATATTAAACCACAAAATATTATTATATCTAAAGAAGGGAAAGTTAAAGTAACGGATTTTGGTATTGCAAAGGCAGTAACATCAGATACTATAACTTCTAACGCTATGGGATCAGTACATTATTTATCACCAGAGCAGGCAAGAGGTGGCTTTAGTGATGAAAAGAGTGATATATATTCTTTGGGTGTAACCTTGTATGAGATGCTTACTGGGCGTGTTCCATTTATAGGAGATAATACAGTTTCTGTTGCACTTTCCCACTTGCAGGATGACCCAATTCCTCTTAGAGATTTAGAACCAGGAATTCCAGTTAGTTTAGATAGAATTGTGCAAAAATGTATGCAGAAGAAACCGGAATACCGTTATTTAACTGCATCAGATCTGATTGCCGATTTGAAAAAATCTTTATCTAATCCAGATGGTGCATATATACAGATTTTATCCAATCGTGTAATGGAGGATTCTCCAACTATTAGTTTTTCGGATGATGATATGCGTAAGATAAAGAGTGCAGCTCACGCAACTGCAGATAGGGAAGAATATTATGAAGAATCTATTACACCAAGAAGAGAAAATAATCGTACTGTTATGAAGGAAGAGTATGAAGATGAGGATGAGGATGACGAGGATGAAGATGTAAATCCAACCTTAGAAAAGCTTATGAGTGTTGGAGGTGTTATTGCTGCAATTATTATTGTTTTTATTATCATATTCATTATTGTTAAGGCGAGCGGGATTTTTGGAGGAGGAAAGCCAGAGCCAGAGGAGACACCAGTTGTTAGTGCTATTCCTACAACAGAACCCACTATAGAACCTACTATGGAAATACAAAATAAAGTACCAGACGTACTTAATTTGAGACTTTCAGATGTACAATCACAGCTAGAGAGACTTGGACTTAAGGTGGCTGTAACAGAAGAAGAATCAGATAGTTTGGATGCAGGTTACATTATTCGCCAGGACTTAAAAGAAGGAACACCAATTACAGAAGGAATGACTATTAATTTGGTAGTAAGCAAGGGAAAAAAAGCAGTCCCTACAATACCTAATGTAGTAGGTTATACAGCTAATGATGCACTTGTAACTTTGCAACAAGCAGGATATCTGGTAGCACAGGAGTCAGAATACAGTGATAGTGTTGAAGAGGGGAAAGTTATCCGGACCAGCCCTTCGTCTGGAAGTACTGCAGAAAAGGGAACTAAGGTTACTATCTATGTAAGTAAAGGAAAAGAAGATACTAATGTACAAGTACCAGATTTAAGAGGTTGTACACAAGCACAGGCTAGAAAAAAATTAGAGAATAATGGATTGGTATTATCTGATACAATTGGATACGAATATGATGATAATGTACCTAAGAATCAGGTTATTTCACAAAGTTATACAGTAGGTGCTTCTGTGGCAAAAGGAACAGTTGTATCAGTTACGATAAGTCTTGGAAAACAAAAGACTTATCGTTATGTAGGCAGTATTACCATTTCCGATAATCCATTTGTGACTGAAGATCAAACTGGAAATATTAAGTTGACTCTGAAACAAGATGGAAAGACAAAAACAATATATGAAGCAAGTCATGGATTAGGCGATTTTCCATTAGTGATTAGTGAAATAGAGGGATATAGTAAGTCCACCGGACAAGTTTATATGTATCTGGATGGAGCATTTGCAGGAGGACCATACAATATCACATTTAAGCAGGTAGAAGAATAATGCAGGGAAAAATAATAAAAGGAATTGCAGGATTTTATTATATTGAGACAGAACAAGGGTTATACGAATGTAAGGCAAAAGGTGCATTCCGTAATCAAAAAAAGAAACCACTAGTAGGAGATAATGTGGATATTTCCATTCAAGATGAAGAGAATAAAAATGGAAACATACAGGAAATTTTACCGAGAAAGAATCAATTGGTTCGCCCAACTGTAGCAAATGTGGATCAGGCGGTTGTGATTTTTGCAGCCGCTAGTCCTGCACCAAACTTTAATTTATTGGATCGTTTTTTGATAAGTATGGAGCAATATAATGTAGAAACGATTATATGTTTTAATAAAAGTGATTTGGTTACAAAGGAAGAAAAGAACAATCTCAAAAAGATTTATGAGCCATGCGGATATCAGGTGATTTTTACCAGTGTTAAGTCTGCTTATGGATTAGATGCAGTAACAGCTTTGTTAAAAGGAAAAACCACAGTTCTTGCAGGACCTTCTGGTGTTGGTAAATCTTCTATGATTAATTATTTAAAGCCAGATGCCAATATGGAAACTGGTCAGTTAAGCCAGAAGATTGAACGGGGAAAACATACTACCAGGCATTCTGAATTGTTTAAGTTGGAGAAAGACAGTTATATTATGGATACACCAGGATTTACCTCTCTTTATTTAGAAAACTTAGAGAAGGAAGATCTTGCCTATTATTTTCCAGAATTTGAAAATTATTATACAGATTGTAGATTTCAGGGATGTATGCATTTAATGGAACCAGATTGTAAGGTGAAGGAAGCGGTAGCTCAAGGGAATATTAGTGCTGTCAGATATGAGAATTATAAATTATTCTANGAAGAATTAAAGAACAAAAAGAGGTATTAAATATATAGAACATAAGAAAAGAGGAATGATATGAATAAATTAGCACCATCAATATTATCTGCAGATTTTTCGCAGTTAGGAGCAGAAATAGAGAAAATAGAACAGGCTGGAGCCGATTATATTCACATAGATGTTATGGATGGAATGTTTGTTCCTAGTATATCTTTTGGAATGCCAATTAT
>JAAVHR010000020.1 GCA_014799595.1 Clostridiales bacterium
TTGATATTTGTGGTTACCATTCCGCTTCTTGCAATCGTGATTTTTGGAATTATGTTATGGTGTATTCCACGCTATAAAACAGTGCAGGAAAAACTGGACAAGGTGTTGGAGACCACCAGAGAAAATTTGACAGGAATACGAGTAATCCGTGCATTTTGTAAAGAAAAAGAAGAAATTGGACGTTTTCATGAACGGACAGAAGAGTTGACAGATATTCAAAAGAAAGTGGGAAGAATTTCTGCACTTATGAATCCGGTGACCTATTGTATGATTAATATTGCGATTGGCGTACTAATTTGGCAGGGGGCAATCCGGGTGAATGTTGGTTTATTAACACAGGGAGCAGTAGTGGCATTATATAATTATATGTCCCAGATTTTGATAGAGCTTATCAAACTTGCGAATTTAATTTTGAATATGACAAAGTCTGTGGCTTGTGGTAATCGTATTCAATCGGTATTTGAGATTTGCTCTAGTATGGAAGAAGGAGTATATAAGGAGGAATCCCAAAAGGAGAATTTGCCATTTGTTGAGTTTGACCATGTATCCTTGCGTTACAAAGGGGCAGGAGATGAAGCACTAAAGGATATCCATTTTTCTGTAAAAAAAGGAGAAACGGTTGGGATTATTGGTGGAACTGGTTCAGGAAAGTCTTCCTTAGTTCACTTACTTCCAAGATTTTATGATGCAACCGAAGGTGAAGTGAGGATAAATGGTGTGGATGTCCGGAAATATTCTTTAAAGGAATTGCGACAGAAGGTAACTGTAGTCTTACAGAAAGCAGTCTTATTTCAGGGAACTATCCGCGAAAATATGCAATGGGGAAATAAAAATGCTACAGATGAAGAAATTTATAATGCTCTTACTATTGCCCAGGCAAAAGATGTGGTAGATGGGAAAAGAGGAAAACTGGATTATGTGATTGAACAAGGTGGTAAGAACTTGTCTGGCGGGCAAAGACAAAGACTAACGATTGCCAGGGCTTTATTGTGTCATGGAGAAATTTTAATATTGGATGACAGTACATCTGCTCTTGATTACCAGACAGATGCAAATTTAAGAAAGGCAATCCGAAATATGGAGAATAGTCCAATTGTGTTTATTGTATCCCAGCGGACTTCTTCCATCCAGCATGCAGATAAAATTATTGTATTAGAGGATGGAAAAATGGCAGGAGTTGGAACTCATGAAGAATTATTAGAAAGCTGCGAAGTATATCAGGAAATTTATTATTCCCAATTTAAAAAGGAGGCATAAAACATGAATGAAAGTACATTAAAAACTGTTTGGAAGTATATGAAAAATTATCGTGTTTTATTGGCCATTTCCATTATTTTTGCAGCAGTAAGTGTAGTGCTAAGTCTTTATATCCCTATTTTAGTGGGAGATGCCATTGATGAAATTGTAGGAGTAGGATCGGTAGACTTTCAAAAAATTGGGGAACTACTTGTTGCAACTGTTGTCTTAGCACTAATTACAGCAATGTGCCAGTGGATTATGAGTACCATTCACAATAAGGTAACTTTTCAAATGGTTCAGGATATCCGGATGGCAGCCTTTGAAAAAATACAAATTCTCCCATTAAAATATGTAGATGGACATTCCTATGGAGATTTGGTAAGCCGTGTCATTGCAGATGTAGACCAATTTGCGGATGGGCTGTTAATGGGATTTACCCAGTTTTTTACTGGAGTTATGACGATTGTAGTTACTTTAGTCTTTATGTTTTCCATACATTGGAAGATTGCACTTGTAGTCGTAGTTTTGACACCAATTTCCTTATTGGTAGCCAGATTTATTGCTAAGAAAACTTATCACATGTTTTCACTTCAATCTGAAACTCGTGGGGATCAAACTACCTTTATTGACGAGATGATTGGAAATGAAAAAGTGGTGAAAGCCTATACCCATGAAGAAGAAGCAATTGAAACTTTTGATGAAATCAATGAACGTCTTGCAAAATATTCCCTTCGTGCAACATTTTTTTCTTCCCTGACTAATCCATGTACAAGATTTGTCAATAGTCTGGTGTATGCAGGAGTGGGACTGTCTGGTGCATGGTTTGCTATATCTGGGGGCATTACGGTTGGAGCATTATCTTGTTTCTTAAGTTATGCCAATCAATACACAAAGCCGTTTAATGAAATTTCAGGGGTAATTACGGAATTGCAAAATTCTCTTGCCTGTGCAAGAAGAGTGTTTGAACTGATGGAGGAGGCTCCTGAAATTCCAGATGCCAAGGATGCAGATGCATTAGTTTCTGTAGAAGGGGAAGTAAGTTTGGAAAACGTGTCATTTTCCTATGTGCCAGGGATAAAACTGATTCAGAATTTTCATTTATCCGTAAAACCGGGACAAAGAATTGCAATTGTTGGGCCAACAGGTTGTGGGAAAACCACTTTAATCAATCTTTTAATGCGTTTCTATGATGTAAATGAGGGAACAATCAAGGTAGAAGGAAAAGATATCCGCAAAGTGACAAGAGAAAGCCTTCGTAAAAATTATGGCATGGTTTTGCAGGAAACATGGCTGAAAACAGGAACTATCCGGGAAAATCTTATTATGGGAAAACCAGATGCAACAGAAGAAGAAATGATTGCTGCAGCAAAGGCAGCTTTTGCCCATGGTTTTATCAAACGTCTGCCAAATGGTTATGATACTCATATTGGAGAAGGAGGGGAGGGACTCTCCCAAGGACAAAAGCAGTTACTTTGTATTGCGAGAGTAATGCTTTGCCTGCCTCCTATGCTTATTTTGGATGAGGCAACTTCTTCTATTGATACCAGAACAGAATTAAAAATTCAAGAGGCTTTTGGCAGGATGATGAAAGGCAGAACCAGTTTTATTGTGGCTCACCGTTTGTCTACTATCCGCGAAGCGGATGTTATATTGGTTATGAAAAATGGAAATATTATTGAGCAGGGAAATCATGATGAGTTAATGAAACAGCAAGGATTTTATGCAACCCTTTATAATAGCCAGTTTGATGATTCTAAAAGTCAAACTACTTGATTCATATATACTTTTACAATAAATCAAAAGAAAAGGAGGAATACAGGAATGATGAAAGTATTATTAAAGAGTATAAGAGAATATAAAACAGCTTCTATTTTGAGTCCCATATACATTGTCTTTGAAGTGGTTTTAGAATGTATTATTCCGTTTATTATTGCCAATTTAGTAAATGAAATGCAGGCAGGATGCGGAATATACACTATTTTGAAGTATGGAGGAATCTTAGTCCTTATGGCTTGTTTTTCTCTTTTATTTGGAGCATTGGCAGGATCTTGCAGTGCGAAGGCATCCTGTGGATTTGCCAAGAACTTGAGAAAGGATTTGTTTGAGAAGGTGCAAGGATTTTCCTTTGAAAATATAGATAAATTTTCTACTTCGTCTTTGGTAACCCGTCTTACCACTGATGTGGCAAATGTACAAAATGCTTATATGATGATTATACGTATTGCCATTCGTGGACCACTTATGTTTATTTTTGCAATTATTATGGCATTTATTATGGGGGGAAAATTAGCAACTATTTTTGTGGTTGTTGTACCTTTTTTGATTTTTGGATTAATAATAGTCATTAAATCAACTATGCCCCTTTTTCGCAAGGTCTTTAAGAAGTATGATAACCTAAATAATTCTATTCAGGAAAATGTAAAGGCAATGCGGGTGGTAAAATCTTTTGTAAGAGAAGAATATGAAAAAGAAAAGTTTTCTGTAGCAGCAGAAGATGTGTGCCAGGACTTTACCAAAGCAGAAAAAATACTGGCTTTTAATAATCCAATGATGCAGTTTTGTTTATATACAGTTATGATATTTGTGCTTTATTATGGTTCTTATGTGGTTATAAGCACTATGGGAGCAGAAGTAAATGTAGGGCAGATGTCTGCATTACTTACCTATAGCTTTCAAATTTTATCCAGTTTAATGATGCTTTCCATGGTGTTTGTTATGATTACTTTGTCAATAGAATCTGCAAAACGTATTGTTGAGGTAATGGAAGAAGAAAGTACCATTACAAATCCGGTTTCTGAGGATTTAAATGAAGCAGCACCTGTTAAGAAGGTAAAAGATGGTTCTATAGAATTTATAGGCGTAAATTTCAAATATGCAAAGAATGCCAGTAAAATGGCACTGTCTGGTATTGATTTATCTATTAAATCTGGAGAAACCATTGGAATTATTGGTGGAACAGGTTCTTCCAAATCTTCTTTAATACAGTTAATTCCAAGATTATATGATGCCACAGAAGGTACTGTAAAAGTAGGTGGTGTGGATGTAAAAAAATATGATTTGGAATCACTTCGTAATCAAGTGGCAGTGGTGCTGCAAAAGAATGTTTTATTTTCAGGTACAATAAAAGATAACTTACGATGGGGAAACCAGGATGCAACGGACGAGGAAATCAAAGAGGCTTGTAAATTGGCACAAGCAGATGATTTTATCCAAAGTTTTCCTGAGAAATATGATACTTATATTGAACAAGGGGGAGCGAATGTATCTGGAGGACAAAAGCAACGTCTNTGTATTGCCAGAGCTTTGTTAAAGAAACCAAAGATTTTAATTTTAGATGATTCTACCAGTGCTGTGGATACTAAGACAGATGCATTGATTCGTAAGTCATTTGCGGAATATATTCCAGAAACTACAAAGATTATTATTGCCCAAAGAATTTCTTCAGTACAGGATGCAGACCGGATTATTGTTATGGAGAGTGGAAGCATNCAAGGAATTGGTACTCATGAAGAATTGTTGGCAAATAATTCTATTTATCAGGAAGTTTATACATCACAGAATAAGGCAGGTGACCAAGATGANGAATAAAAAAGCAGAAAATGGTATGGTGCCAAANGGAACTTTGTCAAGAATANTAAAAACCTTATTTGAATTTTATCCNAAGATGATGCCAGTNGTATTAGTTTGTATTGTNTTTAGTGCAGTGGTTTCTTCTATTCCNGGGATATTTATGCAAAAAGTAATTGGGGTNATTGAAGANAATTATAAAACAGGAGACTGGCAGGGNATTTCAGNGCAAATTGTGAAATATATATTAATCTTAGGAACATTGTATGTGTTATCTTTAATTGCATGTTTTGCTTATACACGNATGATGGCTGTAGTTACCCAGGGATTTTTAAAGAAACTTCGTGTAAAAATGTTTCATGGAATGCAGGACTTGCCAATTAAATATTTTGACCAGAATAANCATGGTGATATTATGAGTTATTACACCAATGATATTGATACTTTACGGCAGATGGTNTCNCAAAGTATTCCTCAGCTTATCACATCTGCAGTAATTGTCTGTTCAGGNTTTTTATTGATGTTATATTTTAGNCTTTGGCTTACTTTAATAGTGCTGGTGGGAGTTGTTATTATGTTTATCACTACAAAAAAAGTAGGAAGTGCATCNGCAAAATTCTTTATCAAACAGCAGTATGCCATTGGAAAAACAGANGGCTATGTGGAAGAAATTATGAATGGCCAGAAGGTGGTAAAAGTNTTTTGCCACGAAGAAGAATGTGTGAAGGATTTTGATAAGATTAATGAGGCTCTTTATGAGGATGCAAAGGCAGCCAACAGTTTTGCAAATATGCTTATGCCGATTTTAAATAATATTGGAAATGTGTTATACGTAGTAGTTGCACTTGCTGGCGGTATTTTTATGTTTCATGGGNTTACAAATNTAAGTNTATCTGGTATTGCTATGGGTATTAGCATCGTTGTTCCATTTCTNAATATGACAAAGCAATTTTGTGGAAATGTAAGNCANGTGTCACAACAGATTAATGCAGTTATCATGGGACTTGCAGGTGCATCCAGAATTTTTGCTCTCATCGATGAAGAACCNGAAGTGGATGAAGGATATGTTACTTTGGTGAATGCAAAATATGAAAATGGTGAAATTGTAGAAACAAAAGAACATACTGGTATATGGGCATGGAAACACCCTCATACCGCAGATAATACGGTAACTTATACAAAACTTACCGGGGATGTAAGACTGTTTGATGTGGATTTTGGCTATGTAGAGAACAAAATTGTACTTCACAATATTGATATATTTGCAGAGCCAGGACAAAAGATTGCTTTTGTAGGGGCTACAGGAGCAGGAAAAACTACAATTACGAACCTAATTAACCGGTTTTATGATATAGCAGATGGTAAAATCCGTTATGATGGAATTAACATCAATAAAATTAAAAAGGCAGATTTGCGTAAATCATTGGGTATCGTATTACAGGAGACAAATCTATTTACAGGAACAGTTATGGAAAATATCCGCTATGGTAAGCTCGATGCTACAGATGAAGAATGTATTGCAGCAGCAAAACTTGCAGGAGCAGATGATTTTATCACCAGATTGCCAGAAGGATATGATACGAAACTTTCCGGAAATGGATCAAATTTATCACAAGGACAACGCCAGTTAATTGCAATTGCCAGAGCTGCAGTGGCAGATCCGCCTGTTATGATTTTGGATGAGGCAACTTCCTCCATTGATACCAGAACAGAAGCCATTGTACAAAAGGGAATGGATTCGTTGATGAANGGAAGAACGGTGTTTGTAATTGCCCATCGCTTATCGACAGTTAAAAATTCAGATGTAATTATGGTGTTAGAGCAGGGAAGGATTATCGAACGAGGNAACCATGAAAAACTTATTGCAGAAAAAGGNAAATATTATCAGTTGTATACAGGAGCTTTTGAGTTGGAGTAAGAATAGTTATAAAGTTTGTTTGCCAAGAATTCTATTTCTTGACAATTAAAGGAAATCTGTGTAGTATAGAAAAGGTTACTGTTCATTCACAAGCTTGACACTTGCTGTCAAGCTATGTGCCAAGAACATAGAATAGCCAAGAATCCAGCCTTTCGCCGAAGGCGAATTATAAATAGGCTGGATTCCGTTACTGTTTGCACCATGGGTGTGAACAGTAACTAGAAAAGTGGTGCCTTTAAAGGAAAAATTAGTGTGTTGCTTCAAGACACACTTAGAATTAGATAGGAGATGTGCAAGAATGAAGAAGGTTGTAAAATTTGGTGGAAGTTCACTGGCAAGTGCAGAGCAGTTTAAGAAAGTCGGAAATATTATCCGTGCAGATGAAAGCAGAAAATATGTAGTGCCATCTGCACCAGGAAAGAGATTTTCTGATGATACCAAGGTAACAGATATGTTGTATGGCTGTTATGCAGTAGCTGAGATGGGAAAAGATTTTAGTAAAGAATTAAAAGGAATTAAGGCGAGATACGAAGAAATTATTAAGGGATTAAACTTAAAATTATCTTTGGATGAAGAATTTAAGACAATTGAGAAGAACTTTAAGGAAAAGGCTGGAAAAGATTATGCAGCTTCCCGTGGAGAATACCTAAATGGTATTATTATGGCAAATTATTTGGGATATAATTTTATTGATTCTGCGGAAGTAATTTTCTTCGATGCAGAAGGAAATTTTGATGCAGAGAAAACAAATAAAGTTCTTAAAGAAAGATTACAGAGAGAAAACAGGGCAGTAATTCCCGGATTTTATGGTTCTAACCCAGATGGGACAGTCCGTACCTTTTCAAGAGGTGGTTCAGATGTAACAGGATCTATTGTGGCAAAAGCCGGAAAGGTTGACTTGTATGAAAACTGGACAGATGTNTCTGGATTCCTTGTAGCAGATCCAAGAATTATTGATAATCCAAAAGTAATTACCATGATAACATATAAAGAACTTCGTGAGTTATCTTATATGGGTGCAACAGTACTTCATGAGGATGCTATTTTCCCAGTCAGACAGGCGGGAATTCCAATTAATATCCGTAATACCAATGCACCAGAAGATGCAGGAACCATGATTGTGAAAAGTACCTGCCACACACCAGAATATGTAATTACTGGTATTGCAGGAACAAAGGGATTTGTTGCTGTTAATATTGAAAAAGATATGATGAATTCTGAAATTGGTTTTGGTAGAAAAGTATTAGAAATATTTGAGAAAAATGGAATTTCTTTTGAACACATGCCTTCTGGAATTGATACAATGACTATTTTTGTAGAGCAGAAGGATTTTGAGGGAAAAGAACAGCAGATTATTGCAGGAATCGAAAGAGAAGTAGAACCAGATTCGATTGAATTAGAAAGTGAACTTGCCTTAATTGCTGTTGTTGGACGTGGTATGAAAGCAACACGTGGTACTGCAGGTAAGATTTTTTCTGCCCTTGCTAATGCAAAGGTGAATGTAAAGATGATCGATCAGGGATCTAGTGAGTTAAATATTATTATTGGTGTAAGTAGTTGTGATTTTGAAACTGCAATTAAAGCAATTTATGATGTATTTGTGCAAGAGTAATTTATAATCTGGAATGTGCATAAGTGAAGATAAATCAATATAATAAAAAAGAGAAATCCCTTCTTCTTATTTTATAAGAAAGAGGGATTCTTCTGTTTTAAAGGAAAAATGAGATGAACAGTTATCTCTTGTATAATTTATACTTAATAACAGAAGAATTGACGTAGGGGTTGTGAAAATTGTATAAATGTGCTATGATGTATTTTGAAAAGTTGTAGTAACTATTCAGGTAGAAACACGCATTTACTGCGTGTTTCATAAGAAAAAGTAAATTTTGATTGTTCTAAGCCCTTCGCCGAAGGCGAATTAATATGGGCTTAAACGTAACTGTTCATGGTTCTGAACAGTTACAAGTTGTATCGGAGTATAAGAGTATCTTAGAGATATTTTCTATAAAACATAAAATGCAAAGGAGGGGTTGCATTGAAGAAAGATAAGATAACAGTAGGTATTTTAATAGGGAATATTTTTGCGAAACATTCAGACGATATGTTGAATGGAATTGTACATGCAGCAGAAGATAATGATATCAATCTTTTGTTTTTTATGGGAGCACATGCCAACTGTTTTGACGACTATGCCGCAGACACCAATGAAGAGCGGTTTTTTTATCAATTTAGTGCGGTTTTTGACTATGCAAAGATATCTGGACTGGATGTTTTGATTATTGCATATTCTACTTTTTATTTATATATGGAAGAGTCAAAAGAGGATTTTTTCCGACGTTTTGAAGATGTTCCTTTTCAAATTATTATAGTAGGAGATGAACATAAAGATTATTTAAGTATTAATACAGATAATCGGGACGGAATCNGGAAGTGTATGGAACATTTAATAAATAAACATGGATATACAAAAATTGCTTATTTAAGTGGACCAAAGGAAAATAATAAGGATTCTTATGAGCGGCTTTGTGCATACTATGATGTAATGAAAGAATATGGACTTGAGGTTACAGATTCTATGGTAGAGTATGGGGATTATTCTGCAAAGTCCGCTCCTTTATTTGGAAAACTTTTAGATAACAATCCTGAAGTGGAAGCGGTTGTATGTGCCAATGATACTATGGCAATTGCTGGGTATGCAGAATGTATCAACAGGCAGATGACACCAGGATATGATATTGCTATTACAGGATTTGATGATATACCAGAAGCAAAAACAGCTAATCCACCATTAACTACAATAGAACAAAATTCCTATGATTTAGGATATATGGCAGTAAAAAAGGCAGTAGATTTGTATTATAATGATAATCATGATTCTGTACAGGTTCCGGTTTATTTCAAACATAGAGAGTCTTGCCGGAGAAAACTTAGCCAGGAAGAAAATATAAATGAAANACTAAAAGAGATACAAGTGGAAGAACTTGCCAAAAAATATTGTGATCAGATATTAGGAAAAGTATTTTTGTATAAAATGAGTATTATTGAGGATAAACTAATATGGAATTATCTGCATGGTATTATGGTACACATTTTTGATAATTACATTAATAAAGAAAATCCGGAATATGATATGGAATTTATTGATGCNGGAATCCGNGAATTAGTGAATTCTGAAAAAATATCTGTTTATGAATTTAGTACAGAACTATGTAAACAAATCACAAAAGTATTGTTTTTGTCTAATGATGAAGAAAAAAGGAAGNGTCTTTATGATTTGATGATTCATATTTTTGAATTTATTCAAGATGTAAAGGTTGTGGATACCAATTTCCGAATAGATACCCTACAGCGTAATATTTGGACAACACCATTTATTACCAGGGATATGGTAGCCAATATTGACAATATGGAACGTGGTTATGAAGAATTGATGAAGCGTCTTCAATTTATGGTAATTAATAATGCATATTTATTTTTATTAAAAGAACCCATTGTATGCGATAATATTGCAGAATGGTCCTGTCCCAAAGANTTGNAACTGGTAGCAAAGATTGAGCAGGGGAATATTGAATTCTCGNATATTGATGTGAAAATAAATCAAGGGCATGGACTGGCTGAAATTATTTCGTGGGACAATTCTAATAATAATATGGGAACTTACACATTATTTTCAGGAAACAGGGTATATGGTATTTTGGTTTGTGAAGTGACATCAGACAATATTACCAGTATGTATAGTGCAAGTCTTCATATGGGAAGTACATTCCAATATATTGAACTTATTAGGGAACAAAGGGTTATTCAAAAAGAATTAGAGAATGCCATGGAGGTTTTGAAAAATAAAAATGATATTTTAAATATGATTTCGGAGAAAGATGAACTGACAGGATTATACAATCGGCGTGGTTTCCTTGAAAATGCAATAACAAGTTTACAAAAACAATCTAATTATGTGTTATGTCTTTATGCAGATTTAGATCATTTAAAAGAAATTAATGATGTATATGGTCATACTGAAGGTGATTTTGCAATACNCCAAGCAGGATTGTATCTGAAAGAGAGTTTACGTAATGCAGATATCATTGGACGAATTGGTGGGGATGAATTTGCTGCAGTAGCAATTATTAAAGAAGAAGNAATGGGGAAGCAAATTCGGGATCGTATTATTCTCGCCAGTAAAATGTTTAACCAGACATCGNATAAACCTTATTATATTGAAGTTTCTATTGGGTATGTAGTTTTTCGGTGGGAAAGTGGATTAGAGTTAAACCAGATGCTATCCAAGGCAGATTATATGCTTTATGAAAGTAAGGCACATCGACGAAAGACGATTAAGAAGCAATGAAGTAGTTGTTAAAAAGTNTTTTTAGAAAAAGAGAATTATGGATTGATAAACAAGGTTTATTATTGCCTTGTGAAACAAAAACGTAACAGTTTAGCCTATGGACTGAATGGTTATACAAAAACATATATGCAAGGTTAGGATTGTACAAGAATTGGTTAGATATGTACTTGATTTTTTTTGGTAAATCTTGTATAAAGGTTATATAGTAAGAAGCTTGTACGTTACTGTTCACTCACAAGCTTGACANTTGCTGTCAAGCTATGTGCCAAGAACATAGAACAGCTAAGAATCCAGCCTTTCGCCAAAGGCGGATTACNAATAGGCTGGATTCTGTTACAGTTTGCACCGTAGGTGTGAATTGTAACGCTTGTACAAATTTATTCCATATTTTGTGAAATAAAGACTAGCATATTTGTAATATATAGTGTATAATATTAAAGATTAAGCCGTTTTTAGAAGGTAATCGTCTCATAGACGTTTATATTAAATCAAAAACGCACATAAGAAAGGAGTTCAATTGATGGCAAATTTAGCAGAAGTAGTAAAAGAACAGTTCGGTAAATCAATCGCAGATTGTACAAATGAGGAAGTTTATGTTGGTTTATTAAAACTTACAAAGGATGCAATCAAGGACAAAGGATACAATGAAGGNAAGAAAAAGATTTATTATATTTCCGCAGAGTTCTTAATTGGTAAGTTGTTATCTAACAACTTAATCAATCTTGGTATTTATGATGAAATTAGCAAAGAGTTAGCTGCAAATGGTAAGAATATTACAGAAATCGAAGAAGTGGAATTAGAACCTTCATTGGGTAATGGTGGTTTAGGAAGACTTGCTGCTTGTTTCATCGACTCTATCGCAACATTAGGAATGAATGGTGCAGGTGTTTCTTTAAATTATCATTTAGGTCTATTTAAACAGGTATTTGAAAATAAATTACAGAAAGAAACTCCAAATCCATGGATTACAGATAACTGCTGGTCAACAAAAGTACCAGAAAGAACTTATACAGTTCCTTTCAAGGGATTTGAATTGAAATCAACTCTATATGATATTGACGTAAGTGGTTATGATAATAAAGCAATCAAGTTACATTTGTTTGATGTGGATACTGTAGATGAAAACTTTGTACAAGGTGATGGCATCAGCTTTAACCAGCATGATATTGCTAAAAACCTTACTTTGTTTATTTATCCAGATGATAGTACAAGAGAAGGTCAGTTGCTTCGTATCTATCAACAGTATTTTATGGTAAGCAATGGTGCACAGCTTGCAATTGATGAAGCAAAAGAAAGAGGAATGAAAGACCTTCGTGAATTACCTGAATATGTGAGAATTCAGATTAATGATACACATCCAAGTATGGTAATTCCTGAGTTAATTCGTTTAATGAATGCAGAAGGCGTTTCTACAGATGAAGCAGTTGAAATTGTAAAGAAAGTTTGTGCTTATACAAACCATACTATCCTTGCAGAAGCTCTTGAAAAATGGCCAATTGACTATTTAGAAGAAGTTGTACCACATTTATTACCAATTATCAGAGATTTAGATGCTCGTGTAAAAGCTCAGTATAGCGATCCTTCTGTAGCAATTATTGATGATTCTAACAGAGTACACATGGCTCACATGGATATTCACTATTCATATAGTGTAAATGGTGTTGCTGCTGACCATACAAGAATNTTGAAAGAAAGTGAATTGAATAACTTCTACAAGATTTATCCAGAGAAATTTAATAATAAAACAAATGGTATCACATTCCGTAGATGGTTAATGCATTGTAATCATGATTTGACAGACTTCATTACATCTAAAATTGGTGAAGAATATAAGAAGGATGCAGATAAGTTAGAAGATTTACAGAAGTTTATGGATGATGATGCAGCTTTAGATGAATTGTTAAATATCAAGAAAGCTGCAAAAGTCAGATTAAAGAACTTTGTAAAGAAGAATACTGGCGAAGATTTAGATGAGAATGCCATCTTTGATATTCAGGTAAAACGTTTACATGAGTACAAACGTCAGCAGTTGAATGTATTATATATCATTCACAAATATTTAGAGATCAAAGAAGGTAAAAAGCCTCAGACACCAATTAACTTTATTTTTGGTGCAAAGGCAGCTCCTGCTTATATTATTGCAAAGGACATCATTCATACAATTCTTTGTTTACAGGAATTAGTAAACAATGATCCAGAAGTAAGTCCATACATGAAAGTTGTTATGGTTGAGAACTACAATGTAACAGCAGCAGAAAGCTTATTCCCAGCTTGTGATATCTCTGAGCAGATTTCCTTAGCATCCAAAGAAGCTTCTGGAACTGGTAATATGAAGTTTATGTTAAATGGTGCTGTAACACTTGGTACAGATGATGGTGCTAATGTAGAGATTCACGAACTTGTTGGAGATGAGAATATTTATATCTTTGGTGAGTCTTCTGACCAGGTTATTGAGCATTATGCAAAAGCTGATTATTGTTCATTTGATTATATCAAAAATGACCCAGAGATTGCTAAGCTTGTAGGATTTATCTTAAGTCCAGAAATGTTAAATGTTGGTCATTATGATCATTTGGCAAGATTACACAAAGAATTAGTAACAAAAGACTGGTTCATGACATTACTTGATATCAAAGATTATATTAAAGTAAAAGATCAGGCATTTGCTGACTATGCAGATAGAAAATCTTGGGCTAAGAAGATGCTTGTAAATGTCTCTAAAGCTGGATTCTTCTCATCTGATAGAACAATTAAACAGTATGATAATGATATTTGGAAATTAAATGACTAATTAAAGTCAAGACTTTTAAAAAAGGGGCTATTATATAATAGCTCCTTTTTGGTTACTGTTTATTCACAAGCTTGACACTTGTTGTCAAGCTATGTGCCAAGAAGATAGAACAGCCAAGAATCCAGCCTTTCGC
>JAAVHR010000021.1 GCA_014799595.1 Clostridiales bacterium
GAGCGTGTCCGGCTTTTCCAAACGAATGCCACGGTTGTTTTTCTGACTATGTCCGTGAGGGCTGTAAGGGGTGTGCTGACCACGGATTTTTGGAGTGTGCGACAAGCCATAATGTGCTGCGCTGTTATGAATGCAGGGATTTTCCCTGCAGGAAATTGGAAGAATTTAGCGGCAGACCAGTCATTAATGGTATTTGCAATCATGCTAATGTTATTTCAGATTCGCTGCGTATGAAAGAGATTGGAATTTCGCAATGGATTGAAGAAAAAATAAAAGAACACAAATGTCCTAAATGTGGCAGTCTGATTAATTGGTTTGATGTAAATTCACATAGTTGCACAACTTCCAGTTGATAGGGATGCTTGAAAAAATAGAAGTAATCCCCTGGGGCAAAAATAATGACAGCCGTCTATGGCTGGGTGCGTCTGCCTTTCTGAAAAGTGTTGATTTTAAGGCGTTTGCAGCAAATAAACAGAAAATTGGGATTTATGGGGTGAAATATGGATAGAGAATTCTTTTTGAAAACAAATAGGATTGGATTTTCTAAATGGGTTCAGGACGATTTAGAGCTGGCTAAATTATTATGGGGAAATCCTGCAGTTACCAGATATATTTGTGCTGACGGCATATTCGGTATAAATGATATTATAAATCGGATGAAAACAGAAATTCTTAATGAATCCTTATACCAAGTCCAGTATTGGCCCATCTTTGAATTATCAACAAATGATTTGATCGGGTGCTGTGGGCTGAGACCGTATAAGACAAACGAATATGAAATTGGCTTCCATTTACGGCCTGAGTTCTGGGGACAGGGATATGCAGCAGAGTCTGCAAATGCTGTAATAGAATATGCGTTTACAGTTCTCAAAGCTAATAAGTTATTTGCTGGACATAATCCAAATAATAATAAATCTCAAAAATTATTAAACAAATTGGGGTTCATTTATATTGGTGACGAATTTTATGAGCCCACTGGCTTATATCACCCATCTTATGAGTTAGAAAATTGTATATCACATGCATAAATAAATTTCGGCTGATAGGGATGATGGTTTAAAATCGCAATAATCCCTTGGGTGCAAAAAATAACGATAGCCACCTTAAAAAATGGGTTATCGTTAAATTTTACACTATGAAATATCGAAAGTGCGGCAATCCTAACTAATAAAACGATAGCCGTTCATGCAAGGGTGCATCTGCCATTCTGAAAAGTGTTGATTTTAGGGCGTTTGCAGTAAATGTGTAAACGATAGCACCCAAGAAATATTTGTATCAATTTGGACACGCAATATGGTTCGTAACAATGCACAAGATATTCAAAAGGCAGTGGAAGGTCTCGAACAGATTTCTAGTGTTGTAAAACAAAATGTAACAATTTCGCAGGAAAGTGAGCAGACAGCACAAAAACTTGCTGTTGAATCTGAACGGTTACTAGGATTGATAGAATAATCCCAGATGGTTGTTATTTTTAAAAATTCATTGTATAATTTTGTTAGGTTTGAGTACAAAAATATTTAGCCAATGGTTGGAGATGTTTAAGAAAAGACAAGGGGGATATAAGGTGGACAAAAAAAAGATTCTGACGGAAGAGGCAATTCCGGGAATGATAGTAGCAGAAGATATCTATGGCTTGCAAGACTATTTAATTATTTCAGCAGGGACAGAGATTACAAACCATTCCATTACAAGATTAAAGTTTTATGCAATTCATGAATTTTACATTATGGTTAATGATGAAGGAGAGACTGAACAAAAGAAAGCAATAGAGGAAAATTTCTCTGATTCTTACTCTGAACATATTAAGAAAACGCCAGAATTCAAAAAGTTTCAGGAGGCATTTCAAAAGTTTAATGAGGACTTTAAGAAGCAGGTTTCTATTATTAGTGGAAAGCTAAAAGAGCCTATTAATGAAAAAAAACTGTTTTCCAGTATGAAAAGTATCTTAGATAATACAAGAAATGGTATACATATAATGCACATGATGCATTGTATGAGAGACAGTGATGATGTGACTTATACACATTCTTTAAATGTAGCATTGTTATGTAATGCATTTGGACACTGGCTAAAATACTCAGAAGAGGACATTCATGCCTTAACTTTAGCTGGATTATTACATGATATTGGGAAATTGACAGTACCTTCTGCGATTATGATGAAACCAAGTACACTTACCCCAATGGAGTTTGAGCTAATAAAGAATCATCCTAAAGAAGGATATTTGTTATTGGAGAGTGAAAAACTTGACAAGAGAATAAAACTTGCGGTTCTTCAACATCATGAACGCATTGATGGGACTGGTTATCCAAAGGGACTTATGGATAATGATATTGATAATTTTGCCCAGATTGTGTCTATTGTAGATATTTATGTGGCAATGATTTCACCTAGAATATACCGTCGTGCTAATTGTCCGTTTGAGGCAATGAGTGTATTTGAACAAGAAGGATTTCGCAAATTTAAACCGGAATTTATCTTGATTTTCTTAGAAAATATGGCAAATATTTATGTCAATTGTACCGTAAGGCTTAGTGATGAACGGATAGGTGAAATTGTTATGATTGATTCTAGGAACATTACCAAGCCAATGGTAAAAGTGGGGGAAGAGTTTGTAGATTTGTCAAAACAGAAAGATTTGTTTATTCGAGAGTTGATATAATACATTACTGAGTGTACTATAGGAGTGAATTATATAATTAACTTAAAATTTTTGAAGATAAAATATGTCTATGCCATGCTTTCTAAGAAGGAAGACTTATAGATGTAAATAATTTTCTTAAGTTAATGAGATTGAGGGGGAACAGTAACATAATTGTGTAACAATGAGGAGAAGCTGAATTATTAATTATTTGCAGAACATACGGTTTTTGCCCATAAGGAATGTGTATTATCAGGCATACAATAGAAAAGACTTCCAGAATATTCTGAAAGTCTTTTCTAATAATACACATCCTTAATTTACACTTATAAAGTATTGTTCTTTTTTGCTTGCATTTTCATACATATCAAGTAAGCGAAACCTGCACCAAGCATATTTAAGATTAAATCATCTATATCAAAGCTGCCTGAACGTGTGAATAACTGTATAATTTCTATTATCAAGATTATAATAAAAGTGATTAATAGAAAATATCTTTCTTTTATTTTTGTAAAAGAATGCATGATATACGCAAATGGCATAAAGATTATAAAATTGCCACCCAAGTTCCCTAATGGAATTATTAGATTCATTCTTTGCTCTTTAAGTGCAATAATATAATCTCCAATTGTCTTAAACGGAATAAAATTACACATCATGGATACATATTCTTTGAAAGATGCACCACTTAGAACGCCCCCTCTGCCTTTTATAAAAAAGATAAATATTAAAAAAAGTACATAAATAATGCTAAACCCAATTAAAAACTTTTTTTTCATTATTACTTCTCCTTGTATAAAATATAGTAGTCAGTCGGAACTACTTAGTTAATAAACTTCTGGCTGAATTATACTTGACTAAGCAAATATTCTGTTGCTTTTATTCTTTTTAAGTTATTTTCAATTTGCTGTTTACCATACTCATCAACAAATTTATTTGGATCATCAAACCCATATGAAACATATATACCATTCACATAATCATGAAAATCATCTGATGAAATTTGTAAGTTTTCTTGCCGAAAAACTTCATATAAAATATAATTTTCTTTAATTTTTCTCTTAGCTGCATTCTTTATATCTTCTTCGGTATACCGCATATTTTTTATATATTCCTCATATGACATATTATTATGTTCTGCATACGCTTTATAAACATTAACTGTCCCTTGTATATATTCATCAATTAGTGAATTGGGGATACTATTAAAAACGGAATTGTCAATGAGATAATCGAAAATACTAACTAATGTTCTGTCTTCATAAGAACTTTCTTCTCGATTAAGTAATATCTCGTAGACACTCTTTCTATAATCATCAACAGTTTCATACATGTTTTCTGTTAGTTTTTCTATGTTCGAATCAGATATGTCAAACTTTTTATATAATTGTATACTATCAAGTTCTATTTGGCAATATATATAGTCATTATTATTCCAATATATAGAACCACTATAAACAAGAGGGGCTGCAATAGAATCATTTATCCTCTGCATAATACCGTAGCATTTTTCTCAGCAACAAATGAGATTGCTTTTAATGCAATTTGAGCACTAACTTTTCTAATAGACTGTAATCTACTCTTATTCATAACATTCTTATCCTCCTTTCTTATAACATTATTACATATTGCTATTGCAAGAATAGTAAACTATTTGCCTTAGCGATTTTAGTATATTAAATTTCAAAAATGATTTCAACCATCTTTACTTGAACAACACTTCTATCGACACGAACAACGTATAATTTATCTTGATACTATAAAAATTTAGTGTTACATTTATATTGGAATAAATCTGTTTTGAGGAGCGATTTTAATGCAATACATTTTATCTATTTGGGAATATGTCGTTAACTTTTTAGAGGTGTTTTTATTTTTTATATTTATGAATACGAAATTAAGTACTTCTTGTACCATAAACAATATTAAGGTAAAGCAATGGGGATTTCTTTTTGCAAAGTATATACTTTTGTGTTTTCTTAATCAGTTTACTGTGCCTACTGTTGTAGTTATTGTCATCTCCTGCATAACCGATTTAATTTACTCCATACTTTTCTTTAATAATTGCATATTATCGTGCATTTTCTGGGGTTTTGTGTTTTCTGTGATATGTCTTATCTCAGAAAGTATAACTGCATTAATTCCTCAAGCAATTACTTCAATTTCATTAGACGAAGTACTATTTGGAGGAACATTACGCATCCCTTTTACCATGCTATATATTGCATTAATTGCATTATTTGTTTTATTGCTCTCCTATATTTTAAACAGTAAAATTATTTTGTCTGCTATGCAAAAGATTACATATTCTATTACTTCTGTTGTTGGACTAATGCTTGGTCATTACATGTTAACAATTACTATTAGATCTATCCAGCTGGCAGGTAACAAAGAATTTACGCAAAGCCTTGTGATTGTTGATATATTTTTTCTTCTCATGTTTTTGTCTGTATTAGTATACATATATAGGCTTGGATTATCAAATGAGAAAAATAGGCAATTACTAGAAATACAGAAGCTACAAGAATTAGAAGAATTAGAATATAATAATTTGATAGAAAATACTGCTTGCTTAAGAGAAATGAAACATGATATGGAATTTCATTTAAATATGATTCATGATTTAGCAAAGAAGGAAAAACTGGAGGATTTGCTTAACTATATTGATGGATACTTAAAATCATTAGAACAAACACATCATTTTGTGTCAACAGGAAATACTGCCATTGATTGTATACTATCGTCAAAAATAGATACAGCTACAAAAGCTAATATTAAGGTAGACTATTCTGTAATGATTCCGTCAGTATTTCCATTAGAACCTTTTATACTTTCATCTCTTCTTGGAAATCTGTGGAATAATGCGATAGAAGCAAATCTTCGTATGGGAGATGCTTCCTATGGGGGAGAGCATTTTATCAATTTTCATATTAAACCTTTTCAAGGAATGGTTACCATACATATGGAAAATAGTTATGATGGCATCTTAAATCTCACTTCAGAGTCTGACATATTGTCTAGCAAATTAGGGTTAAATCATGGTATAGGATTAAAACGGATTCATAAAATTGTAGATGATGCTGATGGAATAATGCAAATCCAGACCGGTAACAACATTTTTACAGTACACATACTTTTACCAGCAGATGACACCATCTGCACAAAGAAATATACAATATAATTTTAGGAGGTAACATAAAATGCAGCTAAAAATAACAATTCTTGAAGATAAGCAAATAGAAATAGAACGGTTGATGGATGAATTATTATCATGGTCCAAGAAGAAGGATACTCAGCTTGATATAAACACCTACTCTAGTGGAGAGGAATATTTCAATCTTAGGAAAGTACCTGAAGATTCTAATATTATTTTTTTGGATATTCAAATGGATAAGATGAGTGGAATTGATGTTGCACGGCAAATTAGAAGTGAAGGTTACTCTGGATATATTATTTTCCTAACTGCTTTTCGAGAATATGTTTTTCATGGATATGAGGTTCATGCACTTAATTACTTATTAAAGCCAATTAAGCGTCAACCATTATTCTTGTGTCTTAATGAAGTTGCAAAGCATTTGGAAGGAAACTCTTATCTGTTTCGAAACAAACAAGAGTTAATTCGAATACCTTATAAGGATATCTTATGTTTTACAGCCAGTCTACATTACGTTGATATTCTTACGACTACTGATGATCTATGTCAATATTCAACCTTGAAAAGTATTATCTCACATTTACCAAAAGAATTTATTCGTACCCATCGTTCTTATATTGTGAACATGGCACACATATATAAATTATCTGGCAATACAATCACTTTATCAAATAAAAAGACAGTCCCAATTGGAAGAGTCTACTTGAAAGCTGTAATAGCAGATTTTTCTTCCTATTCTGCGAGACTTTATAGAAATGGGGAATTTTAATGATAACACAATACTCTAAGGCACTTGCTGACAAGCTAATATCTGTCTCTAATACACATGTAAATTCAGAGGATTTAGAAGTATATATTTATGGAATTGAATGCATTGTAAATACAGGAGTAACCACTTTGCTGTTACTATTATGGGGATTTATTACAAGTAGTATCTTGGAAACTGTTGCATGGTTATTATGTTTCCTGCTACTTCGACATTATACTGGAGGAATTCATGCACCAACTCAGATTTCATGCATGATATGCAGTACCCTATTAGGAATGTTAAATCTTCCGATTATTACATTGGTTAATTTTTCTTTTATGCAGGTTACAACAATATATATTATATCTATAATAATAGGCATTGTTTTTGCACCTGCAAAAACTAAGAAACGAGAGTTTTCTATATCAGAAAGAAAAAAGCATAAGTTATTGACCTTGATTATTATAATCGTATGCTTCTTTTTTACAATAGTTTTTCCGAAATCAATTGGACATGCCATTAGTTATGCTATTTTTGTAGATATTATGTTACTTCTTACCAAAGTAATAGTAGATTATGTAGTAAACAATTTAATAATAAAAAACTAATTATCAAAAAAAAGAAATATTTTCCTTTATTTCCTAATGCTTATAGTAAGATAGTATATTCAAATGCGATGAGTTACTGTTCACACCTATGGTGCTAACAGTAACTGCGATGATACACTATACTAGAAGAATTTTGGAAAATACTTGAGGATTGCGTTAAGAGATTTTATAGGCTATAATAGAAGAAACATTGTCGGGAAAGGTAACAGTTCAGGCATCTAAACTGTTGCATGGAAAGTAAGTCCTGCAAGAATACATAAAAGAAAGGAATTGACCATGAAGGATTATAAGATTAACACAAAATGTGTACAGGGAGGATACACCCCTGGAAATGGAGAGCCAAGGCAGATTCCAATTGTCCAGTCCACTACTTTTAAATATGATACTAGTGAGGACATGGGAAAATTGTTTGATTTAGAAGCAGAGGGATATTTTTATACCCGCTTGCAGAATCCAACCAACGATTTTGTGGCAGCAAAGATTGCAGAGTTAGAAGGTGGAACGGCAGCTATGCTGACATCTTCTGGACAGGCAGCAAATTTTTTTGCGTTATTTAATATATGTGAAACAGGAAGTCATATCGTTGCTTCTTCTACTATTTACGGGGGAACTTTCAACTTGATTTCAGTTACTATGGCGAAAATGGGAATTGATGTAACATTTATTTCACCAGATTGTAGCGAAGAGGAATTAAACGCAGCCTTTCAAGAGAATACCAGAGCTGTATTTGGTGAGACTATTGCCAATCCGGCATTGACGGTTCTTGATATTGAGAAATTTGCAAAGGCAGCACACAGCCATGGTGTGCCATTGATTATTGATAATACATTCCCAACACCTGTGAACTGCCGTCCAATTGAGTGGGGAGCAGATATTGTTACCCATTCTACAACAAAATATATGGATGGTCATGGTGCCGCCGTTGGTGGAGCAATTGTAGATTCTGGCAAATTTGACTGGATGAAATATCCAGATAAATTCCCAGGACTTTGTACACCAGATGAGTCATATCATGGAGTGATTTATGCAGAACGGTTTGGGAAAGAAGGTGCATTTATAACAAAATGTACTACCCAGCTAATGCGTGATCTTGGCTGTATTCAGTCTCCACAACATGCATTTTATTTGAATCTTGGGTTGGAATCGTTACATGTCCGTATGCCGCGGCATGTGGAAAATGGACAGGCAGTAGCCGAATTTTTGGAGAAACATCCACAGGTAAGTTATGTAAATTATTCTGGATTGCCATCGAACAAATACTATGATCTGGCAAAGAAATATTTGCCAAATGGTGGCTGTGGAGTGGTTTCCTTTGAATTAAAGGGTGGAAGAGCGGCAGCAGAGACTTTTATGAAAAATTTGAAATTGGCAGCCATTGAAACCCATGTAGCAGATGCCAGAACCTGTTGTTTGAATCCGGCAACCTCTACACACCGCCAGATGACAGACCAGCAGCTTCAGGAAGCAGGTGTTCCGGCAGGACTTATTCGTATATCTTGCGGTTTGGAGGATAAAGAAGACTTGATTGCAGACTTACAGCAAGCTTTGGAGGCAATAGATTGCTAACAGTTCAGCCGGGTAAAAGTATATGTGCAGATTGCACGAGGGAGCTTGCTCACAGAGGGCAATTTGTGCATATGCTTTTATGTGCTTAATGCCATTCATGAATAAAGTGTCCAGCCGGAAAAAATATTTTTAGCCAATTTGTATATTCTGGGTTACTATTCACAGGTAGTACTTTGCACTTGCTGCAAAGTATGTAAGAACAAGTAATGGTAGAGAAGCATCCAGCCTTTCGCCGAAGGCGGACTCTTAATAGGCTGGATTCTGTTACAGTTTGCACCATAGGTGTGAACTGTAACTATTCTGGCACTTTGTCAATGACCCTGGCTGAACTGTTAGATAGATTGAGAACAGAATTAGAGGAGGGAATTCTACTATGGAAATCAAGGGGACAGAATTATTTGTAAAAGCACTAAAAGAAGAAGGTGTAGATACCTTATTTGCATACCCTGGAGGAATGGCAATTGATTTATTTGATCAACTTTATGATGAAGACGATATAGAAGTAATTTTGCCAAGACATGAACAGGGATTAATTCATGCAGCAGATGGTTATGCTAGAGCAACTGGAAATGTAGGAGTTTGTCTGGTTACCAGTGGACCAGGAGCAACCAATCTGGTAACAGGAATAGCAACTGCTAACTATGATAGTGTGCCATTGGTATGTTTTACAGGACAGGTTATGACAAACCTTATTGGAAATGATGCTTTCCAAGAAGTGGATATTGTGGGAATTGCCAGAAACATTTGTAAATATGCAGTAACAGTTCATAGGCGTGAAGATTTGGGACGTATTATTAAAAATGCATTCTATATTGCAAGAACAGGGAAACCAGGGCCAGTACTAGTGGATATTCCAAAAGATATCCAAGTTGCCATGGGCAGCAGTGAATATCCAGATAGTGTAAATATTCGTGGATATAAGCCAAGCACTGGGGTTCATGCTGGTCAGATTAAGAGAGTTATGAAGTTAATGGATCAGGCGAAGAGACCTGTTTTCTTAGTTGGTGGTGGTGTTCGGATTTCTCATGCAGGAGAGGTGCTTACCCAGTTGGTAGAAAAAAGTGGTATTCCTGTAATGACTACGATTATGGGAAAGGGAGCAATAGACACCAAACACCCTCTTTATATTGGAAATATTGGTATGCACGGAAATTTTGCATCCAATAATGCAGCAGATAAGTGTGATTTGCTGATTTCTATTGGAACCCGTTTTAGTGACCGTGTTACAGGAACAATCAGCGAATTTGCCCAAAATGCAACTATTGTGCATATTGATATTGATCCGGCATCTATTTCCAGAAATATAAAAGTAGATGTACCAATTGTTGCCGATGCCAGACTGGCTATTGAGGCAATGTTGCCTCATACAAAGAAATATAAAATATCTGAATGGGTATCCGATATTAAAAAGTGGAAAGAAGAACATCCAATTAACATGAATAGTTATGAGGGAATGACGCCAGAAAAAATTATTCATAAGATTAATGAAATGTTCCCAGAATTGATTATCACTACAGACGTGGGACAGAATCAGCTTTGGGCATCTCAATATTTAGATCTTGGACCAAAGAAAAGACTTCTTACTTCTGGTGGGCTTGGTACTATGGGATATGGACTCCCGGCTGCCATTGGAGCGAAGCTTGGTACAGAGGGAGTTCCGGTACTTTGCATTTCTGGTGATGGTGGTGTGCAAATGAATATTCAGGAAATGGCAACAGCAGTAGTTATGGAGCTTCCAGTTATTTTATGTGTATTTAACAATGGATACCTTGGAAATGTCCGTCAGATGCAGGAACTGTTTTATAACAAACGTTATTCCTATACCTGCCTGCGTTGCAGAAGAAGCTGTGAGCACCGCTGCCTAAGAAATGAGGAAGAGTGTCCTTCTTATACACCAGATTTTGTGAAGCTGGCAGAAAGTTATGATGCAGTGGGTATTCGTGTAGAAAAAGAAGAAGATATTGAAGCTGCTTTCCAAAAGGCAATGTCACGTAAAACGGGACCAACATTAATTGAGTTTATTATTGAACGGGAAGCCAATGTTTTTCCTATGGTGCCAGGCGGAAAAGCCTTAAATGAAATGATTTTGGATTGTTAGGAGGGAGAAAAATGGAACAGAAAAAAAGATATATTTGTTTATTTGTAGAAAATGAAATTGGTGTTTTAGCACGTATTTCCGGTCTTTTCTCCAGCAAATCCTATAATATGGATAGTTTATCGGTAGGAGAGACAGAAGATCCGACAGTTTCCCGTATGACGATTAGCTTGACCAGTGATGACCGTACTTTTGAACAGATTAAAAAGCAGTTAAACCGCAGCGTGGAAGTAATTAAAGTAGTTGATTATACAGATATTCCGATTCATATGAAGGAACTTATGTTTATTAAGATTGGAAGTTGTTCAGAAAAGGATAAGGCAGAAATATTCCGGATTGCCCAGGTTTTCGGAGTAAGTGTCCGGGATTACAGCAAGACCACAGTGTTGCTGGAATGTATCCAGACAGAAGAAAGAAATAGAGAATTGATTGCATTGATGTCAGAAATGTTTGTCAACCGTATAGAAGTCGTTCGTGGCGGTGGTGTGGCGATTGAGGCTGTGTCTATTGCAGAGAGATAAAAATAAGGGGCTGTTACACTAAGAATTTTTTCTTGATGCAACAGCTCCTTTTTTTGCATATTGTAACAGTTCAGCCGGGGGCTGACCTGTTACAGAATTGGGCAAGCTTCGCATGTAAATTGCCCAATTTCTCTCCTGTTTATTTATATGGTCTGCACAGCGGAGTGTGCAGACCTGCTTGAACTGTTACAATAATTTCCCATAATGGCTGGTAAAAATCCTCATGTGGACATCAGTCCAATAAAAGTGAGTATACAAATTGCATTTAATAAATAAATTTATTATGCAATCTGTATATCACTTTTGCAGGTTCTGAATAGCTACAGCATATTTTTATGTCCCCATTCGCACATTCCGTCTAATATAGGAATTAAAGATTTCCCACGTTCTGTTAAGCTATACTCTACCTTTGGAGGGATTTGCGGATATTCCTCTCTATGGACTAATTGGTCTGCTTCTAATTCTTTTAAAGAAGAACTTAATGTTTTATAAGAGATTCCACCTATATACTTTTTCATTTCATTAAAACGGACAACACCAAATTCCATCAAAGTATATAGGATAGTCATTTTATATTTTCCATTGATAAGTGATAGCGTATAGCTGAATCCGGTATTGCTGAGACGCTCATTTGATATACAGCGTTTGTTCATTTTACACTCTCCTTTTGGTAAGTATATAACTTTAGTGTAAGTATCGCACCTAAATGTGCGTACTTGACTTTGTTTCTGTTCTTGCTATGATTATAATATCATATACTAAAAAAGTCAATTTTACAAGACAAGGAGGGTATTATGTATGAGCAAGAAAATTATTATTCTGAACGGAAGCCCACGGAAAAAGGGGAATACCTCTGCTCTGATTGAGTCCTTTACAAAAGGAGCAAAAGATTCGGGCAATGAGGTTACAGAGTTTTTTTTAGACGAAATGAATATCCATGGTTGCAAAGGTTGTTTTGGGGGAGGAAAAAATCCAGACAGTCCATGTGTTCAGAAAGACGATATGGATAAAATTTACCCAGCTTATAAAGAAGCAGATATTATTGTTTTAGCAACTCCTCTATATTACTGGACAATCAGCGGACAGCTAAAGATAACTTTTGACCGCTTATTCGCAGTAGCTGAATGCGACTCAAATTATCGGAATCCCCGAAAAGAAAGCATCCTGCTCATGGCAGCAGAAGGTCATGGATTTGAAGAAAGTCTGTATTGGTACGACCATCTTGAAAAGCATTTAGGCTGGAAAAGTATTGGAAAAGTGCTTTGCGGAGGTGTAATGGCTGTGGGAGATATTGAAGAAAAACCTGAATTGCAGGAAGCCTATGAACTTGGAAAATCAATTCAATAAAAAGAAAGGGAGTAATTTATTATGAACAAAATCAATTTACCTCAAGCAGCACAATTAACCTCACCTAATCCGGTAACAGTTGTATGTACTTTAAAGCCGGATGGCTCAACTAACCTTGCTACGGTTTCATGGTGGACATATCTTTCTTTTAATCCCAATATGATAGCTTATGCAATGGCAAAAACCTCATATAGTGGTGAAATGGTGCGGAGTACCCAGAAAGTTATTCTTACAATTCCTGGCACAGAAATTGCAGAAGCAGTAATGGGGTGTGGAAGTACTACAGGACGTACTACAGACAAAGTGGAGAAATTTGGTATCGAGCTTACAGAAGTAGAAGGAAGTTCTATCAAAATTCCTATGCACAGCCGTGTGGCAATTCAGTGCAATTTGAAAGAATTCCATGAAGTTGGCGACCATTATTTATATATCTGCAATGTAGAACAGGTTTACGGAAATGAATCAGAACAGGCATTGTTTGCATGGAATGGTTATTCTGAGCTGCGACCAGCAAAGTAAAAGAACATATCACTAACAAGTTGTCTCATAAAAGAGATGGTAAATCTAACCATACCAACGAATGATAAAACACAACTTAATCCACTTTTTGTGGTGAATAAGTAGTCAAGAGGTGACAGTCAAAAGTATCACTGTTACCTCTAAAAACTATAAAACATCTATCCCCAAAACACAAAGTAACTTTATGGGTGATAGTAAAGTTAAATATTAGTCAGACAATATACCATTTAAAATAAATTAAAAGTATAGCAGGCAGTTATTCGTATGTAAAGGTACGGGTAATTGCCTGCTTACATTTTAATGCGAATCTTTTTTTGTTCTTTCTTTATGACACCTTTTTTAAAATATCAATTGCATCAATTTTCTTTACATTTCTTTCAGCAACTTTTCCCATCAGCAATATTAACATGATAAGCACAAGAAGCATTAAACCAGAAATGTCAAAAGGTATAGAAAATAAATTCGGAGAGATGTCAACAATATTTACATATATATCCATACAAATTGCATTTACTATTTTACATACAGCTGCTACTAAAAATAAAGCAATAAGGTATCCCTTGATTCCTACAATGAACAGTTCAAAAATAAAACACTTAACAACATCCATTTTTGTAAATCCAAGTATATTCTGCAATGCAAACCAATGTTTTCTTTTTTCCAAGACTAATAACATAATCCCATACAAATTATAAATTGCAATTAAAAATAAAATAAATCCCAGAACAATAAAACAGTTGCTATATAAATTTACATAATCACTTAATTTATACATCTGCTGAACATCACAGGTAATTGCGTTATCCATAGAATTAGATAAATATTCATATAGATGTAATAAACTTTCTATATCTACTGTAGAAATTTTAACCTGGTCTAAATCTGGTAATCCTTCTATTAATTTATTTACTGGCAGTGCATTTATTTTTTCGATTGCATCAGAAGACAAAAAAGCACTTTCCAAATTAATATCATATCTTCCTTCATCATCTTTAAAGATTGATCCTGATTCTTCTTCTGCATTATTTGATAATTTTTTTGAATAAATTCCTATTACTTTGACTTGAATCTTGTTATTTCCTATCTTAAATGTCATTTTGTTGCCAATTAATTCGTTATAATTTGAACATCCTAGTCCTATTACCGAATTTTCATCTAACAAGATTGACATGGTATCTGTTTTTTTAAAGTCACGACCTGCAACAATATATTTGAATTTCTTGTTTTTCATTTGTTCAGCTTGTATTCGTGCTTTTGTAAATGTATTATATCTTACATTTCTTCCGATTAAATAATCAGGGCTCANNATATTATATTTTCNTATATAACATTCGTCAATATAAGTATTGCTTGTATATGATAAAACCACACTTTCTACACCACTGCGATTCAATAATTTCTGTACATCGTCCTCTGTATATCTTTTCCAATTTTTATTTCTGAATGAATAATCAAATTGTTCAATAACCAATTCTTTTTTGTCATATTCATTCTTCAATTCATTTTGAATAATGACATTAAATGCTTTGTATGTACACTGAAAAAAAGCAATCATACTAATACTAATTATAATGGACACGATACACAGTTTATACATTCGTTTATTTTTCTTATAATTTTCATAGGCCATTGTTATCAAATTCATTTACATATTCTCCTATAACTCTTTCATGTGTTTCACAATATCAGAACCCAAATTTGTACGCATTACCCGAATACCACAAAGACATGTTATAAAAACAGATAACAGAATACTAAATACTGCTGTATAACCATTATAATGAAACAAACCATTGATAGATATATTTTCGAAATGAAACACATTAAGCTTTGTTATTAGGTTAGTAATTGACATGGATAATATAACGCCTCCTAAACCACCTATTAAGCCTAATAAAAAGTTTTCTAGTTGTTCAATCTTGTACACATCTTTCTTTGAAAATCCTAATATCCGGATTAATGTCAGACTTCTTTTTTTTATTTCGCTTAAAGAATTTAATGTATTCATAATGCCTATTGTAGAAAAACCTATAAAAATACTAATAATAAATAACAATACAATTTTTATGATATTCATAATATTAGAAAAACGTTCTGCTTCGTCATACGAGGATACTAATTCAAATCCGGTATTTAAATATTTATCCCGAACCCTTTTTACATCTTTGTAATTTTCTACTTGTACGGTTATAGATTTGTATTCATAATCCTTTAAATTAAGGTTATCAACATGAACATACATAGAAGCTTTGTAATCCTCTTCAAAATTTTCATTAAGTACATCATCAATTACACCAACTATAGGTAATTGATATTTTTTTCCCTGACATTTAAAAGTGACCTTTTCATTCATGATTTTATCTGAGAATAGTTTTAGGAAAGAGGATGTAATTACAATTCCATTTTTCCAATTGTAATCTGGATTCCATTCACTTACCTTATAATCATCTTTAAAAAATAAATTATCTGAGTCAAAAATAGTTAATTCTAAATTGAGTGAATCCTTTATAGCTTTCTTTCCAACTTTAGCAATAGGAATACCTGTTTCTACTATTTTTCTAATATCTATAATCATTTTATCATCCATAAATTCTTCTTCTCTGCCGAATGGTTGTCCGTTATTATGAATAGTAATTTGTCTGATTTTACCATTTGAAAAAAAATGCTTTTTTAAATATTCTTCTGCGTTTATACTAAAATTTACAAAAAAATTGCAAATACAAATTCCGAAAATAAGATTTACAATAATAATACAAATACTTGTTTTATATTGCTTCCATCGTGCCATAATATATTGCAGAATGTCAAAAAAATAATACATTTATTATAACTCCTTATCACGAATTACATAGCCATCTTCCAATTCAATTACTCTGTCACAATATCCTATATCATTCTCATTATGAGTAACCATAATTACCGTTTTACCTTGATTTGATAATTCTTTCAATATACCCATAATTTCCTGACCATTTTTTCTATCCAGATTTCCTGTTGGTTCATCTGCAAATATAATATCTGGGTTACATACTAATGCTCTGGCAATACTAACTCTTTGCATTTCACCGCCTGATAATTCAGATGGTTTATGATTTGCTCTTTCTTCTAAATGAACCATTTTTAATGCATTTTCCGCAAGATTTTTTCTTTTTTTCTTTTTTACTTTCTGTGCAATTAAAGGAAGTGCAACATTTTCCCATGCCGAAAAAGACTTTTCCAGAAAGAAAGATTGAAACACAAATCCCATTTTTTCGTTTCTAAATTGAGCCATCTTTTTTTCGGAATATTCAGTTATATTTTGTTCATTAATCATAACATTTCCATTTGTAGCATAACATAATCCACTCATAATATGCATCAATGTAGACTTACCAGAACCAGAACGCCCCACAATGGCAACAAATTGTCCTTTTTTTATGCAGAAGGATATTCCTCGTATGGCTTCTATTTTATTATCTTTTCCAATAATAAATTCTTTGCGAATATCTTTCAAATCTATTACTATTTCACACATAAATTATAACTCCTCATTTATATAGTTAATAATATCTTCCTTAGATATAGAAAGTAAATACTCTGTTGTAACAGGCGGCAAAATGTATTTCTCTTTTCCATCTATACTAATTTTGATACGTGGTCGAAGAGAATAATTATTTATTATAGATTTTTTGTCATTTGTTTTGATGCCAAAGGATAAATCTAATTCTTTTTCTACCTTTTGATTTCCCAAATCACAAGTTGTGTATTTACCATCCCCTTCTAAATCATATTCTGCACAGATAGCCTTTACTTCTGCATTTCCATTGTTAGTCATGTATAAAGTAAATCCTGAATTATCTACCGCATAAGGAGAAGTACTGATAACAAGATTATTCTCCTCTTTTTCCTTGATAACATCTATCACAACATTTCCAATATCATACCTTTTACCATCAATTTCTATTTGGTTATATCTGCTTGTTCCTGTTTTCCCATCATTATGTAAACATATATCAAGTTTGTACAATGAATATAAGGAATTTGAATCCAGTTCTTCTACTTTATATTCTTCTGGCAGAATAGCAGATCCATTTTCATGAATCATCTGTAATTGAGCCTTATTTGTTTCAAATTTTTCTTTATTACCAATAGAATCTACAATAAGAATGTTTATACCAATTTCATCCTCTGTGCTACTATATGCCAAATATTGATTTCCTTTATAAATAAAAAATTTATCTCTTAACTGAGAGTTTTCTCTTCGTATAATAAAAAATGCCACTATGGATAATATAACCACTATACCTATTAAAGCACACACAAGTTTCTTTCTCATAACAAATACCTCTTTACCTTTCTTTTTTATTAAAATGTATTAATTAAACTATAATTTTTTACTTAACAAACTATTTGTTATGGCAATAAGTCTTCTTATATCCATTAACGTAAATATTTATTAATAACATTACTATACCAAATAGTATAATTGCAGCATTTAATATCATAATTCCACCAAAAATACATTCTCCATCTGAAGAAACATACTTTGTAATATAGTAACAGTCTGATGGAAACCTTATATAATATGCAAAAATAAGTTCCAAACAATTATAATAAATATGTATCAACAATACTTCATAAAATTTTCTTCTTTTTTGATATAAATAAGTTAAAATAACTCCCAATATAAAAGCACGCACAACTGATTCAAAACCCGCAAAAATATGTGCGATTGCAAATAAAATTATAGATAAAACGAATGCCTTTTTTTTGTTTTTTACATAATTTAAAATCGCCCTACGATAAAACAATTCCTCACAAATCCCAGGAATAATACCTAGTGTTAATAATAAGAATATAAAATTTGTAATCTTAAAGTTTTCTAAACCGTTATAAGTGAGTCTACCATTAAACAAACCAACATACAACCATTTGAAAGAGTCAACAATTAGTCGTATTGTGGTATATGTAATTGTGCCTATTATTATAGAACATATAATATCTTTAATATTCACATTTTGTTCGGAATCTCTATTACTTCTAAAATATATAAATACTCCAAAAAAGAAAATAAAACATTGATTAATGGATGAAATAAATATCATCTTTTCTTCTAAGAATTTATCACCATAAACTTTAAAAAATATTCCAGGCATAATCATGTTAATTAAAAGCATCAATATAAGCCATACTAATACTATTTTTCTATTATTATTATATAAAATTTTTTTCAATTTAAACTTTGTATGATAGTTTAATATATCACACATTTCCTTTCTTTTCAACTTTAATACAGTCTATTTTTAAAAAGCAAGCAGTGAATGCAAAATATTTGCATTCACTGAAAAATAATATACTAACTACCTATTTTTTGTCAATTACAATTTCTGGATATTTTTTTGTGAATTTAGATGTGTCTTTGTAAGCTGATCCTTCATTATTCCAGCTATTATCCAAAATAAGGTAATGTTGTTTTTGAACTGTATTATTGAATTTTATTACATCTTGTTTTTTGTTTTTATAAACTGTATAAGTTTTATTTTTAGGTACTTTTACATTTGCTTTTATTGTTGTTGTTCTACTATATGACACATCACCACCAACTTCCACTTCAATAGCTTTAATTGGTACATTTGCACCTAGGTTGACAGAACCTGCAAGTGTTTGTGAGTACTCATATTCATACGTTTGAGACACATTTGTTTTATTTTTAAATGATGCAACTTTGTCTTTAGATATTGTATTAGTTGTGGTAGATGTTTTGCTTGTTACTATCTTGTTACGATATGTCCATGCTGTCCACCACTTGTAATCATATACCGTACTTGTTGCACCTGTAACACATTCTTCAACGTTACTTACTGACGGTGTAGCTTGTTCAGATACGATTGTTCCTAAGATAACCATCATACCACACATTCCACCTGCAATTACTTTTCTTAGTTCTTTGTTCATTATTTTTTCTCCTTTTTGGTTTAAATTTTATTACCGCATATCATATTTTTTAAGGAACATTTTTAATAGTTTTTGCATTTATCAAANATAAACATGATTCGCAGCAACATTGCTTTTGGATTCTAACACATCCCAATTTCAATTACAACAGACTTGTAAGAAATAACCGTTTTTTCGTAAGAAATAACCATTTTTCTGCTTTCGCAATCACATTGTTACATACTTTTTAAGATAAGCTTGAACCTGTTCTTTATAGGAACGGCTAATTGGCAGATGCTGTTTATTTGACAGACTTACACTGTCATAACAATATTTCGTCACAAAATGGGTATTCACTATGTATGATTTATGAATCCGAACAAAATATTCTGGAAGTTGTTCTTCTATATTATCCAATTTTCCATAAAATTCATTTGTATCATATACTGCAAATATTACTATTTTTCGTAATGTACTTTGAAAATAAAAAATTTCATTATATGGAACTATATTTGTTATTCCATTTACTTTAAAATAAAACAATCTTTCTGCTGGTTCTATTTTTATTAAAAAATGTTCCATTAGACTTTGTAATTTTTCTTTCGAAATTGGTTTTAGCAAAAAATCCAATGGCATGGTTTCAAATAGTTCCATTGCATATTCTGGTTTCTCTGAAACATAAACAATTTGTGTATCGAAGTTACATAGATTCTCACGTAAATGTTTTCCAAATTCAAATCCCAGACCATTCTCCAATTCTATACTCAAAAAAAGCAAATCTACTGATTTTGTCTTGAGTATTTCTGCTACCTGTTCTGTTTCTTTACATTGTGTTATACAACATTCCATAATAAGATTATCTGTCACCTCTTCAAACAAATTATAAAACTCTTCCCTAAAAGACAAATCCTTATCACAAATTATAATATGGTACATTTATCAACCTCTTTTCTTTTGTAAATATATATGTTCTTATAAAATGTATATATTATATACCACCTAAAATAAAATTTATATTGGTACATGGTATGGGTTTTTTGTAGGTTTTTGTGGGTTTTTGTAGGTGTTAAAAAAGTATGTTTTTTATTTCGTTCATTTGATATATATAATATAGTTGGTTTTATTATATAATTGCAACGACAAACTTTTTTAAAATAAATAACTTCTTGCCTTTTTAGTACTAACAAAATACCATAAATTGTATTGTTGTGTTGGCATTTATACAAATTTATATATTTTTATATAAGTTTAGGATTTTTAATCCTTTTTAGCATAAAATGTAAGTATTTTCTATTATACTACATTATTCTATATATAAATCATTTCTGTCGTAAATAACAGTTTTTTTGTCATAAACGTTATTTTATGGCAAAATTATTTGCGAGCTTAGGCGTAGATTAAGTTTTATATGTTTTAATTTTATAAAGAGAAAATTACAAATCAAAAAGCGGTTTATTTGCATCCTGTATATCTGCTATATATGTAAGGTCGATGCATCTATCTTTTGTAGTCCGAATACTGGCTATGTAATCATTGATAACCATCCTTTGTTGCTTGTTTAAATCTAAAGCCATAAGCTTAATAACATTGTAGAATTTTTAGAAAATAAAACTTAAATGAGGAAGATAGTCAAAAAGACTTATATCATTCATATTTTGCCCTAATTTACATTATGTCTAAATTCTATGAATTTGCTGGAAGAATATTTATATATGGCATTAAGCATATAAAAGTATATATACAACTTAACCTTTGTGAGTAGGCTCCCTTATGCAAGTTGCACATATGCTTTTACATGGCTGAACTGTTATCAAAAAAATTTTTGTAATTGAGAAATGCTTTGCGAATGAGTGAAACATAATATATAATAAAATTGACTGGGAGTAGACATGGTCTTAAGTGTGATGTAAACTTTATGTGGTAAAGGCTTACAAATAAGGATTTTATCATATTATGTGAATAATTAAGATGTGGTTTTATTATTAATAGGAAAGAACTGTTAAAACAGGAGGAGTTATAAAATGAAATATGCGAATCAAATAGATGACATGATAAATGCATTTTCGCCAGAGCCTTTAAAGGTTGAGCAAATGGGTGAATTTTATTGCAGCGATACTATGGAGTTTCGCATGAGCGACAAATATAGTTCTCCAATGGAAGATATTTTTGATATTTGTCAGGATGAGGGAGAGCATAATGCATTTTTATTGCTTGGGCATAAGGGATGTGGGAAAAGTACAGAGTTAAACCGTCTGTCTATGCAATTTGCTTCACAAGGATATAAAGTGGAGACTATTGTATGCAGTATGGATTTGGATATGTTTAACATTGTGTACTCCGATCTTTTTGTTTTAATGGGAGAAGCTTTGTTAAAGATTGCAAAGGAATCTGGCTGCGAAATGAGTAAGGATATACTTGGTAGCATTATGAACTTTTGGAGTGAGGGAACAGAAACTACAGCATCCCAGAAGGTAGAAACAGCTTCCATAGAAACAGAAATGTCGGTGGGAACTATAGGAATTCTAAATAATATTTTGAAATTGTTTGCAAAGATTAAGGCAGATTTGAAGTTTAATGAAGAGACAAGAAGAGAATACCGAAAGAAAATAAGCATACGTTCCAGTGAATGGATAGCACTATTGGGTAATGTATCAAAAGAAATAATTAGGAAAACAGAAGGAAAACCTCCAATTATAATTTTTGAGGATTTAGATAAATTAAATCCAGAAGATGCATGGAAGATATTTTATAATTATGCGGCAATTCTTTCCAGTATGCCTTTTCCTGTTATATACACCTTTCCAATTGGACTTTCCTATGATGTCAGGTTTTCCGCAATGGAAGGCTATTTTATAACAAAAACTTTACCAATGATTAAGATTGAAACAATAGAAGGAAATCCCTTTGAAGAAGGCATTGATGTAATAAAAAAAATTGTAGGAAAACGGGCGGATGTGGGCTTGTTTGAAGAAAATGTGTTAGAGGAATTGATTCAATATACAGGAGGTTCTTTGCGGGATTTGTTTCATGCCATTAATTCATCAGCAAAACGGGCAGAACGCAGAAAGAGCAAGTGTATTTCCATGGAAGATGCAGAACGGGCATTAGAGGAGTTAAAGACTTCTTTAACCAGAAGGATTGAAAAAAAAGATTATGACTTTTTGTTAAATATATATAAAGGAAACAAAGAATTGATTGAGGATAAACAAATGCTGTTAAAAATGCTGCAGGCATCCGTAGTGCTTGAGTATAATGGAAAGCGTTGGCATAATGTGCATCCTTTGGTGGTACGTTTTTTGAAAGAGCAGGGGTTGGTTTAAAAATGTCAGAGTATAATCAGGAAGGATATCAGACCTTAGGATGGATTATAAATAAATCAGAATATGGATTATTTTTAGTGGTAGCAAATGAAGCCATACAAAAAGAGATTGTTAAGGTCTACCGACAAGGAACAGTGGGAATATATGACTATAAACAATATTCTGGCTCATATTCCTTTCAAAATCTGAAAAAATGGATAGATGCTTTGCCCCAAATTCAGACATTTTTTATTGCTAATTTTCAATTTGCCATACAGGATGAACAAGATTTGAACCGCTTAAATTTTAGCAGAGATATGTTGGCAGGGTTGGGCAAAAATCTGATTTTTTTAATAACGTCCTATGGAGATGATAAACTGGCAGCCAATGCTTACGATTTTTATTCTTTTATCAAAATCAGGGTTACATTCCATGGCTATATGGTCGAAGGAACAAGTCCTAATTTAGAAATACCATTAGAAGAAAATTTTAACCAGGAAGAAGATTGGAATGAGGAAGAAATAAAGGAAAAATTGCAGGAATCCTATTCTCTAATGCAATTGGCAAGAGAGGCTGGTGATAAGACAAAGTATGAAGAGCGTATAAAATTATTGTTGCAGGCGAGGAACATTCGTGAAAAGGTACTTGGAACAAAACATTTGGAGACAGCAGATGTTTATGAGAAATTGGCAGAAATGTATGAGAAACAGGGAAAGTATAAGGAAGCAGAAGAGTTATGTAAGAAAGTCTTGTCAATATGTGAAGAGGTATTAGGAGAGAAACATCCAGCTACAGCNACAAGTTACAATAATATAGCAGTTTTATATNAGAANCAAGGAAAGTATAAGGAAGCAGAAGAGTTGTATAAGAAANCCTTNTCAGTACGTGAAGAAGTNTTANGAGAGAAGCATCCAGNTACAGCGACAAGTTACAATAATNTAGCAGTTTTATATGAGAAACAAGGAAAGTATAAGGAAGCGGAAGAGTTATACAAGAAAGCCTTGTCAGTACGTGAAGAAGTGTTAGGAGAGAAACATCCAGCTACAGCGACAAGTTACAATAATTTAGCACTTTTGTATGAGGAACAGGGAAAGTATAAGGAAGCAGAAGAGTTGTATAAGAAAGCCTTGTCAGTACGTGAAGAAGTGTTAGGAGAGAAGCATCCAAATACAGCAACCAGTTGCAATAATTTAGCAGTTTTAAATGAGAAACAAGGAAAGTATAAGGAAGCAGAAGAGTTATATAAGAAAGCCTTGTCTGTACGTGAAGAGGTGTTAGGAGAGAAGCATCCAAATACAGCGACCAGCTACAATAATTTAGCAGTTTTATATATGAAACAAGGAAAGTATAAGGAAGCAGAAGAGTTATGTAAGAAAGCCTTATCAGTACGTGAAGAAGTGTTAGGAGAGAAACATCCAGATACAGCGATAAGTTACAATAATTTAGCAGTTTTGTATAAGGAACAGGGAAAGTATAAGGAAGCAGAAGAGTTATGTAAGAAATCTTTGTCTGTATGTGAAGAGATATTAGGAGAGAAGCATCCAGCTACAATGACAAGTTACAATAATTTAGCAGTTTTATATGAGGAACAAGAAAAGTATGAAGAAGCAGAGGAATTGTATAAGAAATCCGTGGTTGTGTGCAGAGGAAACACGGATAACAACAAGTAATACTAAATATCTAACTTACAAAATAACAAAGTCCAAAACAAGTGTCCCTTTATAGACAATTATTTTGGACTTATGAACTTTCCACACATGATAGCTCAACATAGTTAAGCACAAGATGTTTTTAATAATACTGAATTTTTATGCTCTGCCAAATTCAAAATAAAGTCTACAATCCGATGGCAGATAGAAACAATAATATTGCAGTCGCTTGGTACACTATGCTGTCCTTTGGAATAACGGACATGGGATTCTCTGATAAAGAGGCAGATATCTTCTACCGTTTTTGTAACAACATCTATGCTGCGATATCTTTTAGCATCTTCTGTTTTTACATAAGCACGCATGTAAAATTTCATGTCTTTTTCATAATTACAGTGATCTTTCAAAGTTCCCGGGAAAAAAGTGTTATGTGGATAGGTAAAAAAGTCTGCAACATAGTGGAGCAAGACACCTAAATGCCGGCAAAAATATCCGGTAATTCCTTGGTTGTAATTATAATCCTCAATAAGTAAAGTCAGTTCCTTTTTCATATATTCAAAAGTTTCACTAATTGTATGTCTTCTAGTAATAAAAGATGGAATGCAGTCTGGCAAAATATTCCCCCAATAAAATGCTTTCTTATGTGTAGCCAGAACTTCCATACCTTCACTTTTCATCAAATAAGATGCTAAAGATAAGTGTGATTTCTTTCTCATCGTATCAATAACCCCTTTCTGCTATAGAGTGGTTCCTGTTCCCCCTTGCATTTTTTTGGTGTAACTGTTCAGAACCATGAACAGTTACCTGTTGATTATATTACATACAACTGTAATTATAATAGCCTATTATTAGGAATTTCGCAATGGGAAAAATTGCAAAAAAGGAAAAAGATTGCTTAAGGGGATAGGGACGGGCAATGTGATGCCTGTAACAGTGAAGGTATTTGGCTGTCACTGATACCATATAATAAGAATATTAGGGGATGGAATAAGGCTTTACAAAATTTGCAAAAAAGGTTATCATGGTAGGTGCAGTTTTATAATTCAATAAAGAACAAATAGTATTTTAACCGAGATTATTCACGGTCTTAAGCATGAACTAAGTCTTATGTAAGCCGAAGGCTTACAAAACACCCATGCCTTGTGAACTGCGGCATTACTATAAATATATTCACATGGGTGTTTTGTAAACGAGGATGCACACAAGTGCAAAAGCAGCACTTGGTGCTTTACGAACCTTGCAGCAGAGTGCAAGGTTCTACCTAAAAAGAGTGAATATATAGAAATAATGGCTTAGTTATGCTTAATAGGTCAATTGATGATGATTGCTGACAAGCGGATCCTAGCTGCAATATAAGTCGTGAATAATTGAGGTTTAAGAATACGCCAAAGAATCAGGGAGGTTTTATTGTGAAGAAGAGAATATTAAAACGAGGAGTTGCCATGCTTATGGCGGGGGTACTGGTGTTACAAAGTTCCAATGTAGCATTTGCAGACAGCGAAAAAGTAGTAACACTGGGAGCTGATTTAACAGACACTGAAAGAACATCTATGTTACAATATTTTGGTGTAACTGAGGCAGAAGTGACCATTGTTGAGGTAAACAATCAGGAAGAGAGAAAGTATCTGGAAGGAATTGCAACAGAGGCACAGATTGGAAAACATACTTACAGTTGTGCATATATTATGCCAACCAATGAAGGGAAAATCAATGTTAAAACAGCTAATTTAACTTGGGTATCTACAAGCATGATTGCAAATACATTAGTAACAGCAGGAATTGATAGTTGTGATGTGATTGCTGCATCTCCTAAACAGGTATCTGGAACAGGGGCCTTGACTGGAATTATTAAAGCATACGAGACTGTTACAGATGAAACGCTGGATGCTGAAAAGACAGATCTTGCCATGCAGGAGTTGTTCGAAACAGCAGAATTAGGTAGTGAGATTGGGCAGGAAGAAGCATCTGCGGTTATGAACGAAGTAAAAGCACAAGTTATTAAAGATAGTGTGACCGACCAACAAAAGGTAGAGGATATTGTAAATGAAGTTGCAGAATATTACAAGGTTCAGATTTCCGATGAAAAGGTATCAGAGGTATCCCAACTTATGGCAGACATTGGTGGGAAAGATTATGATTACAATAAAATTCAGGGAACAATGGAAGATTTACAAGATAAAATCGTAGAGAATATGGATGATATTAAAGAAAGCCTGATTAGTGGTGGCGAAAAAAGCAGTGGAATTTTATCGGCAATTGGAAATTTCTTTGCAGGAATCTTCAATGCAATTGGAAATTTCTTCTCTAATTTATTTGGAGGAGGAGATGACGATAAGAAAGAAGAGGATAATACAGGAAGTATTTTAGATAAAGTAGATGATTCTGCATTAGGTATTGTATCAAGTAGTGAGCCATCTGGAGAAGCTACTGCAACACCAGTTGCTATGCCAGAAGAAACTGCAAGTTTTGAAACAAATACAACAGAGCCACAGGTACCAGAGGCAACTCAACCTCCTATTTCTCAAGACCCTAATACAAAGGAAGACAGTTATACCGTAGATGATAATAATAAATTACAAAGCAATGAAGGAATAGAAGGACAGAATCCAGATAGTCTTAGTGTAGAATAAAGATTAGGAAAAGCTTAAGAGGGTGTTACATGTTTATGTAACACCCTCTTTATTAAAAGCTGATGGTTATGCATTATGTGTTTTTGATAACTTTTTTATAATATTTATCCAATCGTCATATCTCCATCTTTCAATATCTTTAACTTTCTCATTATTTCTGCAATACCAAGAGAACAGATTCCGGGAAGAATAAAGCACATCAGACTAATAATTAAAAGAGATTCCGTAGAGCCAATTGAACTTACCATACTATCGTATGCCTGCAGACAACCAACCAATCCGGTAGTACCCATGGAAGCCCCATAAGAGGTGTTTGTAATATGGAATACACAGACCGCCAGAGGTGCTAGAATGGTACTGCTGAGCAAAGATGGTAAAATTATGTATGGACGACGAAATATATTGGCTAACTGAAGCTTGGCAGTTCCCAGTCCCTGTGCAAATAAGCCAGCATACTTATTATCATGATAACTGGCAATGGCAAAACCAACTGTGCTGCAACAACAGCCTATAGTGGCAGCACCTGCAGCAGCTCCTTTCAGTCCAGTAAGTAAAATTAAAGAAGTACAGCTAACTGGTAAAACACTAAACAGACACATAAGTATGGAAACCAGTATACTCATTAAAATTGGGTTATAGGTAGCAGAATGTTCCAATAACCATGCCAGTTTTTCCATAATATTGCTGGTGATTGGTGCAATTAATAATCCAGTGGCACAACCAAGTCCGGTACAAAGAATAGGAGTAAGCAAAATATCGACATCGGTTTTTCCAGAAACTAAAGCACCAACTCCAATTGCCACAAATGCAGCAATAAAAGCACTTAATAAGTCACCTGAACCAGATAATTTTACAAAACCTTCAGAAGAAATAACCGAACTTTGAAAAATTGCATCAGAATAAGCTCCAACCATGCCAGAGATAATTGCCGAAAGGGCAACTGTAATTGGTGATTGGAATTTTGAGACCATACCACCAGCCATGCCAGCACCAGTGAGAACAATAGCAATAGCACCAAGTGTTGTGAAAATATCTCCTAAATCTTTTGGCAGCAGACTCCCTAATTGTTGTAAAATGGTACCAAAAGCAAAGGTACAAAAGAAACCAATTGCCATACCATTCACACCATCTATAAAGATGTGTGTAAGTAGCTTTTTCATGAAAATCCTCCTCATCTCAACATAAATGAACTGTAATGACAAATATGTCTCACAATTTGCTGAGTATTCACATTCTAAATGTGCAAATACAAACCAATTATTATATCTATGTAACTGTTCAGAACCATGAACAGTTACGTTCTAAGCCCATGAAAATTCGCCTTCGGCGAAGGGCTTAGAACAATCAAAATTTACTTTTTCTTACGAAACACGCAGTAAATGCGTGTTTCTACCTGAATAGTTACATATCTATCGTTAATACTCTCCTAGTAAATGAGCATGCCTGCAGATACAGACAACACCATGAATGAAAGTGTCAGTTATGCCCCGCTATATATGCTCTTGTAACCGCCAGTTATGTATTCACAATTCGAGATACCACTCTCCTTGCTCAGATCTATTGATAACACTTTCATAGTAAAAACATAGATAATACAAGATTAACACAAAAATGCCATGAAAGCAATGAAAACTGTTTATATATGTTTAGTAATAGGTAACAGTTCAGCCGGGGGCTGACCTGTTACGGAATCCAGCCTATCTATAATCCGCCTTCGGTGAAGGGCTGGATTCTTGGCTGTTTTACGTTTTGGCACATAGCTTGACAGCAAGTGTGAAGTTTGTGAGTGAACAGTAACTAGTAATAATTTTCAGAGTAAAGAGTAGTAGCATGTTTGAGTAAGATATGTTATGCTATGTGAATAAGAAAGTAAATATGGTTTAGAGTCCTTCCTCTGATTTTGCAGGTGTTGGATAGTCACAGTCAAATACCCCGCAGCAAGCTATGGGGCATGACCTAGCTTCTTTTTAGCAAGTTCGCCCCAAGAGGCAGGGTATTTGACCCTCGCGGCAGTCGCCAAATGCGAGCAAGCTCGCACTTGGCTCGTTGCTTCGCGGGAATAAAAGATAGAAAAAGGAGAAAAATATGTTTCGGTTATGGGCAAAAGTATGGAAAGAAAATCGTTTATGGAAAGATATGGTAGTATGTAATGAACAGGAAGATATGACAAGAACAAAAAAAATTTTTGCAGCATTGGATACTGTCTGCGAAGAATTTGATTTAGCACATCCAATATGGTTGGATTCTACTATAGTAGAATTTAAGCAATTTGACAAAGTAAGATTTGGAAAAGATAATTTTGTGGAAAGCATAGAATTTGATTATTTAGAAATACAGGTAATTGAAGAAGATGGATGGTAATTAAAATGGTGTACCTCCATGTCCCACTCATGTAGAACCATTATGAATGAAAGTGTCGGTTACTATGCACTATGTGCTTTCGTAACCGCCTGCTATGTATTCGCAATCCGAGTTGTCACTCTTCTTGCTCATACACATCAGGTTCTACAATAAACAAAAACTTGGTCTTTGTGCAAGCACAAACCAAGTTTTTTGTTTATTGATAACACTTTCATAGTATATTATTTTTTCTGACCATATTTTCGAAGAATCTTATCAATACGTTCCGCAGGATTCAACAATTCGCTAATAGTGTCATCATGGTTTAAGGTATCAATAATTAGTGCGATATATTTACTCATGTCAACATTGATGTAATATTCTTTAGATAATAATTCCTCTGTCTGATATACTAAGTTTGTAGTAAGCATACGATAGAATAATCCTTCTTTATATGCTTGGTCAAACTTCTCAAGACCATTAGTAAACAATCCAAATGTAGAAACAATAAAGATGCGGTTTGCATTACGTTTCTTTAATTGTTTTGCTACATCAATCATACTCTCTCCTGAAGAAATCATATCATCTACAATAATAGCATCCTTGCCATTCAAATCAGAACCTAGGAAATCGTGAGCAACAATAGGATTGCGTCCGTCAACAATTTTTGTATAGTCACGACGTTTGTAGAACATACCTACATCTACACCAAGAACGGTAGCCAGATAAATGGCACGGCCAGTGGCACCTTCATCTGGACTGATTACCATTAAATGTTCTGGATCGCATTTTAAATCATCCACATTCTGAAGCAAAGCCTTTAAGAATTGGTAGTTTGGTAAAATTGTTTCAAAACTCTTAAGAGGGATTGCATTTTGTACTCTAGGATCATGAGCATCAAATGTAATAATGTTGTCAACTCCCATTTGAACCAATTCCTGTAATGCAAGTGCACAGTCAAGGGATTCTCTGGAAGAACGCTTATGTTGTCTGCTTTCATATAAGAAAGGCATAATAACTGTGATTCTTCTTGCCTTACCACTAACAGCAGCAATTACACGTTTTAGATCCTGAAAATGGTCATCTGGAGACATGTGATTCTCGTGACCACAAACGGTATAGGTTAAACTATAGTTACATACATCTACAAGAAGATATAAATCATCACCACGAACAGATTCCTTGATAATACATTTTGCTTCACCGGAACCAAAACGTGGGCAACTTACATCTAAAAGATAAGAATCTTTTTTGTAATCACCGTATGCGATGGTTCCAATGTTCTTATCCTGACGTTTGTTACGCCATTCTACTAAATATTCATTTACTTTGTCTCCTAGTGTCTGGCAGCTCTTAAGAGCAACAAGACCAAGTCTGCCTACTGGAATTTTGTCATAAATTTTCTTATCCTGTGACATGAGTAATCCTCCGTTTGTAAAAATAGTGGACAACAAGAGTGTTGTCAGGTTAAAAGGTTAGTTAAGACTATCAATCTTTCAAATCATACCATTATCGGTAAAATTCGTCAAGGTGCAAATGCTTTTTTTAGACGAATGTCTTCACCAAATAATTTGATAATTGTATAGTTGCTGGTTATTCTGGAAAAAATACGTTCACTATACAAGTCACGTATTTCATCTAAAGAAAGATTGGTAGATATAATAGTTGAATGCTTGCTAAGCAAGCGTTCATTCACACATAAATATAGCTGGGAATTAATAAAGCTGTTGGTAAGTTCAGTTCCTAAGTCATCAATAATCAGTAAATCACAATCCATAATTCCCTGAAATTTTTCTTCTATACTATAATCTGTTTCGTTTTTATTAAATTTGTGCCGTTCCAAAATGTCAAAAAACTGAAAGGCTGTTAAATAAATCACAGTATGGGAAGAATTCAATAACTCTTTTGCAATACAGTTAGATAAAAAGGTTTTACCTACACCAGCATTGCCATAAAATAAAATGTTTTCAAACTGTTTATCAAAATTTTGTATAAAATCCTGACAAGTTGCAACTGCACGGACAACGTTTTCGTAAGAAGAAATTCCAAGATTCTGGTCTATATAATCCTGGCTAAAATAATCATAGCAAAAGGTAGAAAAATTCTCATGTTCAAGAACAGAACGAATGCCTGACTGGGAATAAAGTAAGTCCACAACTGCCTGTTTAAAACAATGACATTTATTAGTGCTAAGCAAAATATGATCTTCATCCTGCCAAACATGATTCGTAATGTATCCTGTATCTTTGCAATCAGGGCAAAAATAAGACAAATGAAGATAATCAGGGTCATAACCATGGGAGGCTAGAAGAGCCGTTTTAGCCTCAATAAGGCTCTGGTTTTTTTCTTTTAAAATTTGTATTGCAGTATCATCACCTGCCAGAGTAAGTTTGGTGGCTTCTACTGCGTTAGCAGCAAGCTCCTGTTCAATTTCCTGTACTGCTGGGAGAATCTGGTAAATCTCATCTTGCCTTTCCCGGAGCCGCCTTCGGTTCTCTTGCTGTTTTTTATCATATTCTCGTAAAATACAATTAATTTGAGTATTTTTTAATGCCATAGGTGTACATCTCCTTTTATTAGCCAAAGTGGTCTGATATACGCTTTCCTTTGCCGCTTTGTTAATGAAAAACTATTCTGTAAAGTTTTACCAGACACTAACTCTTGCGAAAATTCTTTTCCACCAGCCGTTTTTCCAAATCAGAATAGTCTTTGGCAGAGTAATTCCTTTGGGAATAAGAATTAAACTTATTTTTAGTCTGTGGTGTACTGCTTTTATTTTGTTTTGACTGTTTGTATGTGTTGTCAAGAGCTTTGATATCTGCCAGTGTATGTACTCCGTTTTTATGCCATTTCTCTAAGATAGAATCGGCATACTTAAAATCCGGTTTCTTAATCTGTAAAATGGTACGGTTACATGCTTCCACAAGAATCGGTGTATCAAATCCAAATTCCCGTATCCATTTTTGTATAAATTTTTGTTCCATAGCAGCAGGCATACGGCCAAGACCAAAAGCTTTACTAACAGCATTAAAATCCCGGTTATACCGGTTCGAAGCCTGTTCTGCCTGTTCTACAGTTGTAATCCCTTCTTCCTTCCAGCCAATGGCTACCGTTTCAATATAGTTACAATGATGTTTGCCTCTGGAAATACAATACTCAAATAAATACATCACCAATTCATCAGAAAAATGCAAATCTTGGCATAAAAATACAACTAATTGTATATCTCCTGGTTTTAAAGGACGTTCCATATAACTTTCAATCACTGTTAGAAGGTTCTGCAAAGACTTGTCTTGAGTAAATTTAGCAAGCTGTTCTGGAGAATAATTTTTACAATGGGACACAGTGCGGTTACCAGAAGCTAGTGCTATGTCAGAAGTTGTTACATCTTGCGTAGAATGTAGCAGATCTGGAGCAGATTTTGGAAGAACATGTCCAGTTACAGGAGATGTGGATAATGGCTTGGGATTGCAAAGGCAAATATTAGTAATCTCTCCTGAGGAATTTGTGGAAAGCTCCAAAAGTCCCACTTTTTCCCAGTAGTGGAGGGCACGGAGAATATCGCTCTCTGTGTTCTCCAGACGATCTGCAAAAAAAGGAATGGAGAGTTCCATGTCACTTGAACCAAGACAACGAAGTAAATACAGATATACTTTTACATAACTGCCATTGGCTGTAGGCATATAGTAGTCTAAAAAAATATTTGAGACAACAGTAGAATCTGAATTCTCTTTAGTGTATAAACGAAAGCCACTCATGAAAAATCTCCTTCCTAATTATTTAATATGCATTTTATAATTATGTTGATTATAGGTAACAATTCAGCCTGTGGGCTAAACTGTTACGATTATAGCACATGGGAGGAGGAAAGGGCAAGTGCATAGTTATCCACCACTATAAATGTGGATAATGTGGATAAATAGTGTGGATAAATTTGGTGTTCTAGTGGCAGTAGGTCGAAAAATAGGAAAAAACAAGACATTATCCATAAAAAGTTCTATTGGTGTAGTAAAAAAAAGCAAAAAAGAAATCCACAAGGTTATAAAACTACATAATGTTGATAACCATGTGGATAATGTGGATAACTTAGATTCCTAAAAGGGATTCCCCAATGTTTACAACGTTTCCAGCACCCATTGTTATCAACAAATCCCCTTGCATACAATTTTCTAATAAAAAGTTTTCAATTTCATCAAAAGAAGGAAAATAATAGGCATCAGTACCTAATTCTTGTAACCCTTTGAGAATATCTTTTGAGGAAACTTCTCCAGTATCTACTTCCCTTGCTGCATAAATATCTGCAAGAACTACCTTATCTGCCAAAGAAAGGGCATTAGCAAAATCATTTAAGAAAGCCTTTGTTCTGCTATAGGTATGAGGCTGGAATACCACCCAGGTTCTTTTATGTGGATATTTTTTAGCAGCTTCTAAGGTGGCAATAATCTCTGTTGGGTGATGTGCATAGTCGTCAATAATGGTAATTCCACTAATTTCACCTTTGTATTCAAAACGACGGTCTGTGCCTTTGAAGCTGGAAAGCCCAGATTTAATATCTTCCATGCTAATATTAAGGTGGCGGGAAAGAGCAATTGCAGATAGTGCATTAGAGATATTGTGCATTCCTACAACAGATAAAGAGATACTATCCACTTTTTCTCCATTTTCTAATAAATCAAAACAACCATACCCAGACTCATCAAAGAAAATATTATCTGCCGCATAGTTGCAGGATTTATCTGTCACACTATAAGTAATTATTTTTGCCTTGGTATCTTTGGTAATTTCACCATGATTTTCGATGTCGCCATTAATAATAAGAAGCCCATTCTCTGGCAGCAGGTTTGAGAAACGATAGAAAGAATCATAGATTTCTTCAATATTATGGAAAAAATCCATGTGGTCTTCTTCTACATTTAAAATTATACCAATTGTTGGATGGAATTTTAAAAAACTGTTTGTATACTCACAAGCCTCTGTGACGAAATTTTGGGAATGTCCAATACGAAGATTTCCATCAATAGCTTTAAGAATACCACCTACAGAAATAGTAGGATCCATCTTAGCAGCAAGAAGGATATGAGATACCATAGAGGTGGTTGTTGTTTTTCCGTGAGTACCAGAAACAGCAATTGCACAATCGTAGTTTTTCATAACCTGACCAACCATCTGTGCACGATCCATCATGGGAATTCCAGATTCTACAGAAGCAATATATTCTTCATTGTCTTCACTAATTGCAGCAGTATAAACAATCAAATCAATATCCTTTGTAATATTTTCTTTGCGTTGTCCGTACATGACTTTAATACCTTGCTCTTCTAAATGAAGAGTGATTTTCGTTTCATTTTGGTCAGAACCACTAATGGTAAATCCTTGTGCATGAAGCAATTCTGCAAAACCACTCATGCTGATACCGCCAATTCCTATAAAATGTATGTGAATTTTTTTACTGAAATCAATCTGATACATAATATGTACACTTCCCTTTTCTTTATTATTTGTTGATGGTAATTATTCTGCTAATAGAAACCAGTATTTACATATAAAATATGGTAACTGTTCAGAACCCCTCATTCGGATTTTTCCAGAATATACATAATATCTAATAATTTGTAACAGTTCAGCCAAGGCTGTCCTGTTACGGCTCACAGCAAGCTAACGCATGCAAATTGCTGTGAGCCACACTTAATTTACACTTTCATACGTCCCTGCACAGTAAGGTGTGCAGGGACTGCCTGAACTGTTACAATAATTTTCCATAATGGCTGGTAAAAATCCTCATGTGGGCATCAGTCCAATAAAAGTGAGTATACAAATTGCATTTAATAAATAAACTTATTTATGCAATTTGTATATCACTTTTGCAG
>JAAVHR010000022.1 GCA_014799595.1 Clostridiales bacterium
CCAACTGTATTCGTATTTCGGGCTGTCGCCCTACATACTCATACAGTTTAGCCAGCCAAATGTCTATATTTCTTTGCAAGCAAGCTTGCACGAAATATAGCCGTTTGTCAGGACTTTCAAGGTAAATTTTACAATGTTTAAGCCCCTTCGCCGAAGGCGAATATTCATGGGCTTAAACGTAACTGTTCATGGTTCTGAACAGTTACAAATCCAAAAAGTAAATGGAGTTTCGCAGTAAACTATTATAGATAGAAAAGAGAGGAATATGGTAGTATGGCAAAAGAAACAAAAAAGCTAATTGCCAATAATAAAAAGGCAAGATTTGACTATTTTATTGAAGATACCTATGAAGCGGGAATTTCTCTTCATGGTACAGAGGTAAAATCCCTTCGTATGGGAAAATGTAGTATTAAAGAATCCTTTATTCGAATTGAAAAAGGGGAAGTGTATGTATACAATATGCATATTAGTCCTTATGAAAAAGGGAATATTTTTAATAAAGATCCTTTAAGAATAAAGAAACTTTTATTGCACAAATACGAAATCAATAAAATATCCGGGCAGATTGCACAAAAGGGATATACATTGGTTCCGCTGAATGTATATTTCAAGGGCGGATTGGTTAAAGTAGAAATAGGTCTCGCACGAGGCAAAAAGTTATATGATAAACGTCAGGACATTGCAAAAAAAGATCAAAGACGGGAGGCAGAAAAGCAATTTAAAGTAAAAAACTTATATTAGAGAATAGAAAAGTCATTGACGAATTCAAAAAAGTGTGGTAATATATCAAAACAATATAAAAGAGGAATTATACTTGAGTGAATAATTACCTATAAACCAAACAACTCATGGGGTTGTACTGGTTTCGACGGGGATTTTGAAACTCTGGCAGCTATCCGTGGACTAGGACCACGTTAAAACTTAGACTTAAATATAAACGCTGAAGACAATTTAGCTTACGCTGCCTAGTTGCAGCTGTCAACCCTAGGTTTCCTACGGCTTAGGACTTGGCATCAAACTAGTAGGGCACCTTATCTACAAAGCTTTGCGTAGGTAAGAGAAATATGAAGCTACTAAAGCTTGCAGGATGTCAGTTTCCGGCAAGTGGAGGGAATGTCAAATGACTGACTGTGATAGGAGATACCAGTGTGGAAGGGTTTTCGGACGCGGGTTCAACTCCCGCCAGCTCCACTTGGCTGAAAGACTTGAAATTAGCTAAATACAAGACTTTCAGCCGATTGTTAAAAGTTTAAAAAGTGGGTTATTAATCCAATTCAAAGCAACTGAAACCTTACAAAGTGGGTTGTAACAATTGATAAAACGATGCACTATAATTTTAAATGGAAGCTACAATCAAAATCGTAAAAAAATAGGGTAGAAGAGAATGAATCTCAACTACCCTTTAGCTATTTTATTAATTTTAAGCCTCAAGAGAAATCTTGTAGGGAAAGGTTTTTTGCGGGAATATTATATCCATATGGGATATTAAAGAGCATGGGCTTATGAGAATTTGAGAGAATTGATATTTGAAAATGGAAAACTTATGGAAACTTTTGATCATAGTGAAATGGCAAAGAAATTAAGAAAGGAAATAGATGCTCAAACAAGCAATAAAGAAAGATCAAATGGAAACGTAAATATATCAATGTTTATTGAAAAAAGTTTTTTTTAAATATGGAAGATAAGGCTTGGTGGATTAAATGAAATATAGTTTTTGTGATATATAAAGGAGAGGGGATATGTAAACATATCCCCTTAAAAAGTATGAAAAAATGAAAAAAAGTGTGCAACTATTCAAAACCCCGAACTGAAGTAACTGAACAGTTACAAAAAGTTTATTGGTAATGAACCATGCAAGAATAGTATAGAAAAAAAGTGTGAAGAAAATGTGTAGAAAATGCGAAAAAAATAAGAAAAATGTGATTATTGTTCTCTCACAAGCTTGACACTTGCTGTCAAGCTATGTGCCAAGAACATAGAACAGCCAAGATAACAGTTCAGGTAGGTCCGCACACTCCGCTGTGCAGACCGTAAAAAAGACTAAAACAGGATTGGAATTGGGCAATTTACATGCGAAGCTTGCCCAATTCCGTAACAGGTCAGTCCCTTGGCTGAACTGTTACCAGCTAAGAATCCAGCCCTTCGCCCAAGGCGAATTATAGATTGGCTGGATTCCGTTACTGTTAGCACCGTAGGTGTGAACAGTAACAAAATGTGAAAAGTAAAAAGTTCCATGGTTAGTACTTGGAATTCTTGTCAGGAAATAGTAAAATTAGAGTAGGTAAAAGAAAAAGAAGGGGGCGTACTTATGGCAAAAGAAAAGTGGGAAGTGGCAGGATATGTTTTTGCAGATAAACAAGATTATGAAAAGGCAAAGAAAGAAGCAGATTCCATCTCTTATATTAAAGAAAGAACAAATTGGAAGGATAAACAACAACTTTTAAAGATATACAATAAAGCAGTAGACAGCAAAATGTTTCATACCGTTTTGGGATATGAATTTATGCACCAGCTTCAAGCTATGATAGCAAAGAGTGGAGTTGTAGAAGAAGAGTATATAAAATCCATACCAATTTACAAACAGGAAAGCGGGCAGGAACTTCCAGAAGATGCACAAGAGGCTGCAAAGCTTGCAAATCAGTATCGTAGACTTTATGAGATGGCAAAAGAAGAAAAGAAAAGACTAAAAATTGTAGTTGGATTTTTAATTTTAGCAGTTTGTCTAATGATGGGTCTGGCATATACAAATTATAGAACTTATGATGAGTCTGCTGTGTTGAATAAATATGCAGGCTGGGAGGCAGAGTTAGAGCAGAGAGAAGCAACAATTACTGCAAAAGAGAAAGAATTAGGAATTAAAGCAAATGATACAGAATAATTCACAGAAAATTAATAGAGGAGTGTTATAATAGAAAGAAATACGTTACTGTTCACAGGTAGTACTTTGCACTTGCTGCAAAGTACGTAAGAATAAGTAGTGGTAGAAAAGAATCCAGCCTTTCGCCGAAGGCGAATTCCTAATAGGCTGGATTCCGTTACTGTTTGCACCGTAGGTGTGAACAGTAAAAGAAATACTAAAGGAGGTAAGGATATGACTCAGCTAAAAGTGATGGTCGTTGATGATGAAAGCAGAATGCGAAAATTAGTAAAGGATTTTCTTGGAAAAAAAGGATTTGAAGTAATAGAGGCAGAAAATGGAGAAGAAGCTGTAGATAAATTTTTTGAACAAAGTGATATTGCTTTGATTATTTTAGATGTTATGATGCCGAAAATGGATGGGTGGCAGGTGTGTAAGGAAATCCGGCAATATTCAAAAGTTCCTATTATTATGCTTACAGCAAAAAGTGACGAAAAAGATGAACTTCTTGGGTTTGAGCTTGGAATAGATGAGTATATCTCAAAACCTTTTAGTCCTAAAATATTAGTGGCAAGAGTAGAAGCGATTTTAAGAAGAACAAATACATTAGGCGATGAGAAAATAGAAATTGGCGGAATTATCATTAATAAGACAGCAAGGGAAGTGACTGTAGATGATGAAATAATTGATTTAAGTTATAAAGAATTTGAACTTTTAACATATTTTGTGACAAATCAGGGTGTAGCATTGTCCAGAGAAAGAATTTTAAATAATGTATGGAATTATGATTATTTTGGAGATGCAAGAACCATTGATACCCATGTAAAGAAATTGCGAAGTAAATTGGGACAAAAGGGAGATTGTATCAAAACTGTCTGGGGAATGGGATATAAGTTTGAGGCAGAGAAATAGGAGAGGAAAAATGAGACTGAAGCATAATTTTCATTCTATGCGTTTCCGGCTAACCTGTATGCTTGCTGTTTTAATTTTGGCTACTTTCTTTCTATGTTGGTTTGCAAATCAGATGTTTCTTCCGATGTATTATCAGTATAGCAAAACAAATACGCTAAAACAAACTTATATTAAAGTGTATGAAGAGTTAAATAAACTGAATAATGGGGAAGATGAAGATACTGGCCAAATGGAATTATCTTTAGAAAAATGGAGTGAAGATAATAATTTAAGTATATATGTTATGAATTGGAGCCGTATTATACAAAATGGACAATGGAGCTATTTGGGAGAGTTTGTTTATCCCCAAAAAGAGGTATTAAATGAACTGGAAAGAAAACAGATATTATCCTTAATGGGGAAAAATATCGGAATATTAAAAGGTGAATCCGGATCCCAGGATAGATATTCTTTATATTCCTGTGATAATTATAATATTGTCCGGATTAATGACGACCGATTGGATTCTGAGTATTTGGAATTGGTGGGAGAGATGCAGGTAGGAGATACAACACATACTATATTTATGAGAAGCAATTATGAGAGTATTCAGGAAAGCGTACAATTATCCAGCCAATTTTTAATTTATGCTGGAATGGTTGCCACATTTCTTGGAGTTGTAGTTATGTTTGCGATTATCGGCTCTTTTACAAAACCAATTAAAAAACTTTCACATATAGCAGGTGAAATGGCAGAATTAAAATTTGAGACAAAATATACAAAACAACGCAAAGATGAAATTGGAGATTTAGGGCATTGTATTAATTTGTTGTCAGAAAAACTGGAGCAGACAATATCAGAACTAAAAGCGGCGAATAATGAGTTACAGTCAGATATTGAGAATAAGATTCAAATTGATGAAATGCGGAAGGAATTTTTGTCTAATGTATCTCATGAATTAAAGACACCTATTGCATTAATTCAAGGATATGCAGAAGGATTACAGGAAAATATCAATGAGGATGAAGAAAGCCGGGAATTTTATTGCGATGTTATTATTGATGAAGCAAATAAAATGAACAAAATGGTTAAAAAACTCTTGAATTTAAATCAAATTGAATTTGGGAATAACTTAGTAGAATTTGAGCGTTTTGATATTGTCACAGTAATCCAGTCTGTAATAAATTCTACCCATATTTTGTTTGAACAGAAGGAAGTTACATTGATTTTTGAATCTTATGAGCCAATTTATGTATGGGCGGATGAATATTCTATAGAAGAAGTGGTAACAAATTATATCAGTAATGCATTGAATCATGTGGATGGGGAAAAAATTGTAGAAGTTAAGATTACCAAACAAGCTGGAAAAGTTCGCATATCTGTATATAATACAGGACAATCTATTCCAGATGAAGATTTGGAAAAAGTATGGATTAAATTTTACAAAGTTGACAAAGCAAGAACCAGAGAATATGGTGGCAGCGGAATTGGGCTATCTATTGTAAAGGCAATTATGAATTCCCTACATCAGGAGTGTGGTGTGAGAAATTGTTCTAATGGAGTAGAATTCTGGTTTGAGTTAGATATGCAGGATGACTAAGAAATGATTTGCTTTTCTGGTGATTTCTTGCTATAATGTATAAATGAGAGTTGTCTGCCTTGCAATAGTAACAAATGGACAACCATTTAAAAAAGTAAGAGGGTGTGTGAATGTGAAAAAGCAAACTGTTATAGGAATGGCATTGATTGCAGCTTTAGGAATTAGTGGTTGTGATGTAACGGAATTGAACGAGGAACAGAATGCTCAAGCTGCGGAATATTTAGCAGGTGTTATGTTAAAGTATACTGTAGATTATGAGAAGAGTTTAATTTACACTATTGCTACACCAGAACCAACAGTATCACCAGAGCAAACACAAGCACCGTCTCCAACAGATAAGTCAGGAGACAATACGATGCCGGACAAAAGTGGTGACCCAGCATCAAATGAAAAGAATAACACTGTATTATCTGATTTGAATGATGTATTGGATATTGCCAAATGTAAGGTTGCGTATAAAAGTATGAAAGAATGTAATAGTTATAATGAATCAGAAAATACATCCATTGGTCTTTTTGCAAAAGATGGAAGGAAACTTATTGTTGTTAAATTTCAAATAAAAAATCCGTCTTCTAAGGATGTAAAGATAGACTTGCATAAGAATGATGTTACCTATCAGTTGGTGTTACCTGATGGCAAAGTAGTAACTTCGCAGCTTACATTGCTTGGTAATGACATGAATTATCTATAAAAAAAAAAAAAAAAGGGAAAGGAAGCAGAAGGAATTGTTGTATTTGAGGTAAGTAAGAAAACTAGTGTATCAGATGCAAAATTAAAAGTTATTGGCAAAAATACAACTGCCGAGATTGCTTTATAAATTTCTGGGTAACTATTTAGGTAGAAACACGCATTTACTGCGTGTTTTGTAAGAAAAAGTAAATTTTGTAATGTTTAAGCCCCTTCGCCGAAGGCGAATTATTATGGGCTTAAACGTAACTGTTCATGGTTCTGAACAGTTACGTTTCTGGTTAAAAATGAGAGTATTATAGCTATTAAGAATGTAGGAGAGCAAAGATGGAATTTACAGAGAGAAAAAGAACATTATTTTTGGGATTACCAATATGTTTTACCAAGTATCATATTACAGATGAAAAGATTACAATCAAACGTGGTTTTTTAAATCTGGTTGAAGATGATGCTTTTATGTTTAAAATTCAGGATGTACGTTTAAAGAAAAGTTTTTTTGAAAGAATTTTTGGGATGGGAACAGTGGTTTGTTACACTGGAGATGTGACACATCCAGAATTAGAAATGATTCATATCAAAAATACAGATAAGATTAAAGAGTTTATTATGGAAGCATCAGAAGAAGCCAGAATTAAAAGAAGAACACTGCATACGATGAATATTGATGGAGATTTTAGCGGCGGACAAGAAGTTGAATAGTAGTAACAGTTCAGCCAAGGGCTGACCTGTTACGGAATTGGGCAAGCTTCGCATTGTAAATTGCCCAATTCCAATCCTGTTTTAGTCTTTTTTACGGTCTTGCACAGCGGAGTGTGCAAGACCTACCTGAACTGTTACGAATAGTAGTACAAAATGTAAAAAAATAGTTGACAAAAGTAAAAAAATGTGTTTTAATCAAATGGTATGCCGCACAGCGAGGTTTAAGTTTTAGTGATAAACACCATAGCTGGCGAGTAATGATAATAGGAGGTGCCATATGTACGCAATTATTGCAACAGGTGGTAAACAGTACAAAGTAGCCGAAGGCGATATCATTAATGTAGAGAAACTTGGAGTAGAAGCTGGAGAGAATGTTACATTTGATCAGGTTCTTGCTGTAAATAATGGTAGCTTAGTAGTAGGACAGCCTACTGTAGCTGGAGCAACAGTTACTGCTTCTGTAGTAAAAGAAGGCAAGGCTAAGAAAGTTATTGTTTACAGATATAAGAGAAAAACTGGATATCATAAAAAGAATGGTCATAGACAACAGTTTACTCAAGTTAAGATTGAAAAGATTAATGCTTAATTTGCCCAGTGAGGTGATAAGGCATGTTGACAGTAACCTTTAGTAAGAATTCGGATGGTATTTATTATGAAGTGCGTATAGAAGGACATGCAGAATACGCAGAGATGGGACAAGATATAGTTTGTGCCGGGATATCTGCATTATTTCTTAATACAGCTACCTCTATAGTGGAGCTTACACCAGATGAAGTGGAGCTTTGGCAGGAGGAAGAAAATGAGATATCAGGATTCCGGATTATTTCATCAACGATTAGTGATGAGGCAGTATTGCTTATGGATTCCTTAATACTTGGACTAAATGGTATTGCGGATGAATATGGTGATAAGTATATTGTAATAATTTATCGATAATTTCAAGGAGGTGTAGGATGATGTTTAAGATGAACCTTCAGTTGTTCGCACATAAAAAGGGAGTTGGATCTACTAAGAATGGTAGAGATTCTGAGTCTAAGAGATTAGGTGCTAAGAGAGCAGATGGTCAGTTTGTATTAGCTGGTAATATCTTATACAGACAGCGTGGTACAAAGATTCACCCAGGTATCAATGTTGGACGTGGTGGAGATGACACTTTATATGCATTAGTAGATGGTGTACTTAGATTTGAAAGAAAAGGTAGAGATAAGAAACAGGCTTCTGTTTATCCTGTAGAATCTAAATAAGATTTTGAATTATTAAAATAAAAGATGCTCTGAATATTTGAACATTCATATATTTAGAGCATTTTTCTTGCTTTATAGGAAAATTCGTCCTATAAAGTAAAAACGCTCCGCTTAGGATGTGCACAGATGCGTAAGGACTATGGGTGCAAAAAAACATGCAACACACATCTGGCACGCAAAGGGTGCAATCCCCTCATGAATGAGGGGTTAGGGGAGTTGATGTGGGCTTGCCCACTTTGTTCTTAGAGATAAATTTGAATAGTGAGGTGAAAACATGTTTGCAGATAGTGCTAAGATATATATACGTTCTGGTAAAGGCGGAGATGGTCATGTGAGTTTTCGCAGGGAATTGTATGTGGCAGCTGGAGGACCAGATGGTGGTGATGGCGGCAGGGGCGGCGATTTGATTTTTGAAATAGATGAGGGTTTGAATACCTTGAATGATTTCCGTCATGTCCGTAAGTATTTTGCTACAGATGGAGAGCCAGGTGGAAAGAGAAATTGTCATGGTGCAGATGGTGAGAATAAAGTCGTGAAAGTCCCACCAGGAACTGTTATCAAAGATGCAGAGACAGGAAAAGTTATTGCTGATATGAACTATGAGAACCGGAGAGAAGTGATTTTAAAAGGTGGTCGTGGTGGAAAAGGAAATCAACACTATGCTACACCTACTATGCAGGTTCCAAAATATGCACAGCCTGGTAAGCCGGGAATGGAAATGACAGTTATTTTGGAACTGAAAGTAATTGCAGATGTGGGACTTGTGGGATTCCCTAATGTAGGAAAGTCTACATTTTTATCACGGGTGACTAATGCAAAACCAAAGATTGCCAATTATCATTTTACCACATTGAATCCGAATCTTGGTGTTGTTGATTTGGAAGGAACAGATGGATTTGTAATTGCGGATATTCCTGGATTGATTGAGGGAGCAGCCGAGGGGATTGGTTTGGGTCATGAATTTTTAAGGCACATTGAACGGACAAAATTGATGATTCACATGGTTGATGCTGCTTCTACAGAAGGAAGAGATCCTTTGGTGGATATACAGGTGATTAATGGAGAATTGGAGGCTTACAATCCGGAACTTGCAAAAAGACCACAGGTAATCGCAGCAAACAAAACAGACATTTTTTATGGTGATGAAGAAGAAACAGTTATATCTTTGTTGAGAGATGAATTTGAACCAAAAGGAATACCAGTTTTTCCGATTTCTGCTGTTAGTGGAAAAGGTGTCAAAGAATTGTTATATTATGTCAAAGAACAGTTAAACGAAATTGGTGATGAACCAGTTGTATTTGAAAAAGAATATTTTGTAGAAGACTTAATTGTAGCAGATGAACCGTTTACAGTAGAAAAAGACGAAGAAGAGAATGTGTTTGTGGTAGAAGGTCCGAGAATTGAAAAGATGTTGGGTTATACAAACTTGGATTCTGAAAAAGGATTTGAATTTTTCCAAAGATTTTTAAAAGAGAGTGGCATTTTAGAACAACTTGAAGCATTAGGAATACAAGATGGTGATACCGTAAGAATGTATGGTTTACAATTTGACTATTATAAGTAACTATTCAGGTAGAAACACGCATTTACTGCGTGTTTCGTAAGAAAAAATGAAAGTTGATTGCTATGTGCTACGCACTCTCGCAATCACCAACTGTATTCGTATTTCGGGCTGTCGCCCTATATACTCATACAGTTTAGCCAGCCAAATATCTATATTTCTTTGCAAGCAAACTTGCACGAAATATAGCCGTTTGTCAGGACTTTCATAGTAAATTTTGTAATGTTTAAGCCCCTTCGCCGGAGGCGAATTAGTATGGGCTTAAACGTAACTGTTCATGTTTCTGGACAGTTACTATTATAAATAAAAATACTTGACACCTTCTTACTTTTTGTGTATACTATCACCTGTAAAGAAAATTGCTTTACAGGTGGTGCTTTTATGGAATTTGAAAAAAAACAAAAAGACAATGACGCATTAGCACATATTCTAGAGATGTCTCTGTTATATGATTTTTATGGTGCCTTGCTAAAGGAACATAAGAGACGGATATTTGAAGATTATATTCTGAATGATTATTCTCTTGGAGAGATAGCTCAGGAACAAGGAATGAGCCGGCAGGGTGTGCATGATATTGTAAAGCGTTGCAGCAGAGAGTTGGAACATTATGAAGAAAGTTTACATTTGATTGAGAAGTTCCAAAAAACTAAAGAGACTGTGAATGAAATTCATGCGGCTGCCATGCGGGTAAGAGAGACAAAGGATTTAGAAGAAATTGAAAAAATAGAGGCATTATCCAGTCAGATATTAGAGGTATTATAATCTGATTGGGGAGAGGAGTGGATATGGCATTTGATAGTTTGACAGATAAATTGCAGAATGTATTTCGGAATCTGCGTGGTAAAGGTCGTCTGTCTGAAGCTGATGTGAAGGCAGCACTTAGAGAAGTAAAATTGGCATTGCTCGAGGCAGATGTGAACTTCAAAGTTGTGAAGGATTTTGTGAAAGCAGTGCAGGAACGGGCAGTTGGTCAAGACGTAATGAATAGTTTGACTCCTGGACAGATGGTAATCAAGATTGTTAATGAAGAGATGGTTAAGCTTATGGGAAGCGAAACAACAGAAATTACCCTTCGTCCAGCTACAGAGATTACGGTAATACTTATGTGTGGTTTGCAAGGTGCTGGTAAGACAACAGCTACAGCAAAGCTGGCAGGAACCTTTAAGAAAAAGGGGCGTAAACCATTATTGGTTGCCTGTGATATTTATCGTCCGGCTGCGATCCAGCAGTTACAGATTAATGGAGAAAAGCAGGGAGTACCTGTATTTACCATGGGCGACAACCACAAACCAGTGAATATTGCAAAAGCTGCTATGGAGCATGCAAAAACAAATGGTAATAACATAGTGATTATTGATACAGCAGGACGTTTGCATATTGATGAAGGTATGATGGAGGAATTGATTGAGATTCGCCAGAATATAGAAGTTGACCAAAGCATTTTAGTAGTAGATGCCATGACTGGACAAGATGCAGTAAATGTAGCACAGACTTTCAATGAGAAGATAGATATTGATGGTGTGATTTTAACAAAGTTAGATGGAGACACCAGAGGCGGTTCAGCATTATCCATCCGTGCAGTAACTGGAAGACCTATTCTGTACATTGGTACAGGTGAAAAGCTGACAGATTTAGAACAGTTTTATCCTGATAGAATGGCATCAAGAATTCTTGGTATGGGAGATATCCTGACCTTAATTGATAAAGCACAAGCAGAGATTGATGAAGAAAAAGCATTAGAATTAGAAAAGAAGATTCGTAAAGCAGAATTTAATTTTGATGATTTTCTGGATCAGATGCAGCAGGTGAAGAAAATGGGAGGATTAACCAGTATTTTAAGCATGCTGCCAGGTGTAGGGCTTCCAAAGGATATTGATATTCCAGATGATGCAACAAAAGGAGTAGAAGCTATTATATACTCTATGACTAAAGAAGAAAGACAGAATCCAAATCTTTTGAACCCTTCCCGTAAGAAGCGAATTGCAAAAGGGGCAGGTGTGGATATTGGCGAGGTTAATCGTTTGGTAAAACAATTTGAACAGTCCAGAAAAATGATGAAACAAATGTCTGGTATGATGGGTGGAAAGAAAAAAGGTAAGTTTAAAATGCCATTTGGCTTTTAATATGGTAGCGTAAGCTACAAGTAGGCTGCTGTTCACTGGTAGGACTTTGCACTTGTTGCAAAGTTTGTAAGAATAGGTGTGGACAGTAACACAAGGAAAATATTCCAAGGAGGTGAAACAAGTGGTAAAGATCAGATTAAAAAGAATGGGACAGAAGAAAGCTCCTTTCTATAGAATAGTAGTTGCTGATGAAAGATCTCCTAGAGATGGTAGATTCATCGAAGAGATTGGAACATACGATCCAAATCAGGAACCAAGTGTTTTCAATGTGAATGAAGAAGCTGCTAAGAAATGGTTATCAAATGGTGCAAAACCAACAGAAACCGTAGGAAAGCTTTTAAAGATTGCAGGCATCATGTAATAAATATGTTAACAGCGGAAGGGATTTGCTCTCTTTCGCTGTTGTACTAAGTACGTAACTATTCAGGTAGAAACACGCATTTACTGCGTGTTTCGTATGAAAAATGAAAGTTGATTGCTACGTGCTACGCACTCCCGCAATCACTAACTGTATTCGTATTTCGAGCTGTCGCCCTACATACTCATACAGTTTAGCCAGCCAAATGTCTATATTTCTTTGCAAGCAAGCTTGCACAAAATATAGCCGTTTGTCAGGACTTTCATAGTAAATTTTACAATGTTAAAGCCCCTTTGCCGAAGGCGAATATTCATGGGCTTAAACGTAACTGTTCATGGTTCTGAACAGTTACCTAAATACAATAATTGAGGTTTATAAAAAACACTTGTGAAGAATTGGGTATTTGGAGGTGAGAGAGATGAAGGATTTGATTAGATGTATAGCCGAGTCTTTGGTAGATAATCCGGGTGAGGTAGTTGTAACAGAGAGTGAGACGGAGAAGGGGACCGTAATTAGCTTAAAAGTTGCAGAAGAAGATATGGGGAAAGTAATTGGAAAACAAGGTCGTATTGCAAAAGCGATTCGTACAGTTGCAAAAGCAGCGGCTTCAAAAGATGATAAAAAGATTATTGTGGAGATTCAGCAGTAAAAATATGCTAATGTTGCTAAAGGAAAAGGAATAAGACATTGCACAAGCCAGATAAACGGCTGTATGAAATTGTGTGTTCTAAAGGAATAGGCTATTTGAGCCTCCATAGCATGCCCATTCATACAGCCGTTTGTCAGAATTTTTGTAACAGTTCAGCCAGAAAAAATATTTTTAGCCAATTTGTATATTCTGGCACTTTATGAATGGACTTGGCTGAACTCTTACGAATTTTTTAGTGTTAAAGAAGAGGAGTTTTATGGAGAATAATATGCTAAGAGTTGGTGTTTTTGCCAATACACATGGAATTGCAGGAGAAATCAAAGTATATCCTACTACAGATGATGTAGAACGTTTTAGGAAGTTAAAAAAGGTATATCTGGATACAGGAAAGGAACTGTTGGAGTGGGAAATTGCCAATGTAAAGTTCTTTAAAAATATGGTAATTTTAAAGTTTAAAGGAATAAATAATATTAATGATATTGAAAAATATAAAGGAAAAGATTTATATATAACAAGAGAACAGGCAGTACCATTAGAAGAGGATGAATATTTTTTGTGTGATGTAATTGGCTCATTGGTTGTAACGGAAGATGGGATGGAATTAGGTGTAGTGAAAGAAGTGCTGCAAACAGGAGCAAATGATGTTTATGTGGTAGAAGATCAGCAGAAAAAGGAGATTTTATTGCCTGTAATTAAAGATTGCATTTTAGATATTGATTTTGAACATAAAATTGTAAAGGCACATTTGATGCCAGGATTAATAGATTAGGCAGGAGAAAACTATGCATTATCATGTATTAACATTATTTCCGGATATGATAGAACATGCAATGGGACAGAGTATTACAGGCAGAGCCTTGCAGAACAGCTTGTTGAGTATGGATGTTATCAATATCCGGGATTTTTCAGAGAATAAATATAATAAAGTGGACGATTATCCTTATGGTGGTGGTGCTGGGATGGTTATGCAGCCAGGACCAGTGTTTTGTGCGTATGAAAAGGTTAAAGAAAATATAGAAAAACAAGGAAGAGTGAGCAAACCAAAGGTTGTATATATGACACCACAAGGAAAAGTTTTTCACCAAAAAATTGCAAAAGAGCTTGCAAAAGAAGAAGATTTGGTGATTCTTTGTGGGCATTATGAGGGAATTGATGAAAGAGTTCTGGAAGAAATTGTAGATGAGAATATTTCTATAGGAGATTATATATTAACTGGCGGAGAATTGCCGGCGTTGGTGGTAATGGATTCCATAGCAAGATTACTTCCAGGAGTGTTACACAATGAAGAATCTGCCCAGTTAGAGAGCTTTTCTAATAATCTTTTGGAATATCCTCAGTATACACGGCCGGTAGAATGGCATGGAAAAAGAGTTCCGGAGGTATTATTGTCTGGCCATCATGCTAATATAGAAAAATGGAGACAACAACAGTCGTTGGAACGAACAAAAGAAAGGCGGCCGGATTTGTTGTAACAGTTCAGCCAGAAAAAATATTTTTAGCCAATTTGTATATTCTGGCACTTTATGAATGAGCCCAGCTGAACTGTTGTTACAGTTCACACCTATGGTGCAAACTGTAACGGAATCCAGCCTATTAATAATTCGCTTTCAGCGAAAGGCTGGATTCTTGGCTGTTCTATCTTCTTGGCACATAGCTTGACAGCAAGTGTCAAGCTTGTGAGTGAACAGTAACGAACTGTTACGACTTGTCAAAAATCTAAAGAAAAAAAGCTTGCAATTTATGTAAAAGTATGGTAAAGTTTGAATGTTGTGAGAAAAAAGATGGTCCGCTGTTACCAGTAGTGTAATAAGAACATCCTAATATTAAAGGAGGAAACACAATGAATAACATTATTAAAAACATTGAAGATGCTCAGTTGAAGCAGAATGTAGATGAATTTAACGTAGGTGATACGGTAAGAGTTCATGCAAAGGTAAAAGAAGGAAACCGTGAAAGAATTCAGGTATTTGAAGGTACTGTCTTAAAGAGACAGAATGGTGGAATTAAAGAAACTTTTACAGTTAGAAAGAATTCTAATGGAATTGGTGTAGAAAAGACTTGGCCTGTGCATTCTCCAATTGTAGAGAAGATTGAAGTAGTTAGACGTGGTAAAGTTAGAAGAGCAAAATTATTCTACTTACGTGGTAGAGTTGGTAAGGCTGCTAAGGTAAAAGAATTGGTGAAATAATAGTAACTAATTTTAACAGCAAAAATAAGGAACCTTTTATCTTTGGATAAAGGGTTCTTTTTGGGTTTACAAAAAGCTTGTCATGAAGTAAAATAAAAGCATAGATGAAAAAACAGTAAAGAAGGATTAGAATGGAATTTGGATATAAAGAGGAAAGCAAAAGCCCTTTTGCAGCGATAATCAGAGAGTGGCCGGTGCTGTTAATTGAGGTTATTGTAGCAATTGTATTGGGCTATCTTGTTACAAGTCATGGTTTAGAAAGAATACAAGTATCAGGGAATTCCATGAACCTGATATTACAAGACGGGGATACTATCCTAGTTAATAAAATGGCATATAAAATTTTTTCTCCAAGCAGGAATGATGTGATTGTATTCCGGCAAGAGGGACAAGAACATAATTATTATAGTGTGAAGAGAGTAGTGGCACTTCCAGGAGAAACTGTCCAAATTATGGATGGTATATTGTACATTAATGATAAACCTTATGAAGAAATTAATAAGGTGGAGAAGATGATTACTGCGGGAGTAGCAGAAGAAAAGATAACATTGGAAAAAGGAGAGTATTTTGTACTTGGTGATAACCGGAACCAGAGTGAGGATAGCCGGTATTCCAGTGTTGGCATGATTACAAAAAAGGAAATTATAGGAAAAGCATGGATTAGATTAAAGCCAACCTTTGATTTTATAAGCTGGCTAAAATACGAAGGGGAAGAAGAAGAGAAAGAGGTGTGAATAAATGCATTTTCAGTGGTATCCAGGGCATATGACAAAAGCAAAACGTATGATGCAGGAAAATATCAAACTAATTGATGTGGTAATTGAGTTGGTAGATGCCAGAATACCAATAAGCAGTAAGAATCCGGATATTGATGAACTGGCAAAGAACAAATCAAGAATTATATTGTTGAATAAAAGTGATTTGGCACACAAAGGACATACCGATGAGTGGAAACAATATTTTGAGGAAAAAGGATACTTTGTAGCAATGGTAAATGCAAAAAGCGGGAATGGTGTGAAATCTGTGCAGAACACTGTTATGGATGCATGTAAAGAAAAAATTGAACGTGATAGAAAGCGTGGAATTATCAACCGTCCTATCCGTGCAATGATAGTGGGAATACCAAATGTTGGAAAGTCCACATTTATTAACAGCTTTGCAGGAAAAGCATGTACCAAGACTGGCAATAAACCGGGAGTAACAAAAGGTAAGCAGTGGATTAAGTTAAATAAGAATGTGGAACTATTAGACACGCCGGGAATTCTTTGGCCGAAGTTTGAGGATCAGACAGTTGGACTTCGTTTGGCGTATATAGGATCTATTAAAGATGAAATATTAAATATTACAGATTTGGCGATTGAGTTAATTCGTTTTCTTGTAGAACACTATAAAGGGATTTTAGAGGGGCGTTATGAATGTCAAGAACAAGAAAATGCAGTTGCAATTTTGGAACATATTGCAACTGTACGTTCTTGTAGAAAACCAGGAGATGAATTAGATTTGGATAAAGCAGCCAGAATTCTTATGGAGGATTTCCGAAGTGGACGGTTAGGGAAGATAACGTTGGAATTTCCAGAAGAATAGAGGGTGGATAACAAGATGGGATGTGATTAGGATGAACAAGGAAGAAGAAATTGAGGATAGTTTACGTTTTTGTAAGGAGATACAGATCTATTATAAGTCCGGTTTGTTTGATAATCCCCAGAATGTTTTTGATTGGGAAAGGTATATCCCTCTTGCCTATGAAGAAGTTCAAAAGAGGCATCAAGAAGAAAATGTACATCAAAATAAAGAATTAGAAGAAGTACTGCAATATACGGCTCAATTAGCAGAAACACGAAATGAGAATGAAAAATCACTTTGTGCAACAGATAGTCATTTTTCTGTGGGAATATCTGGTGATGGAGCTGCTGTTTTGGAACCAACAGGGCAAATTGATATACCAACACAGGAAGAAGAGGAAGAAGGCAGTTTTTTTAAGATTGTATTTTGGCGTTTTGTAGAAGTGGTTGTATGTATTGTTTGTGCATTTTTTATTTCTGCTGGATTTAACAAATTCATAGGTACTCACACTATGGTAGAGGGGACGTCTATGGAAGGGGCTTTGCACAATGGTGATTATCTGTTAGTAGATAAGTTATCTTACAATCTTGGAAAACCGAAAAGGTTTGATATTATAATATTCCCATATAATGAGGAGACATATTATATTAAACGAATTATCGGCATGCCGGGAGAGACGATACGAATTGCAGAAGGTAAGATTTATATTAATGGAGTAGAATTACTAGAATCTTATGGAGCAGAGCCGATGTTAGATGGTGGATTAGCAACAGAGGAATTTACTATAGGACCAGAAGAATATTTTGTTTTAGGAGATAACCGCAATCATAGTACAGATAGCCGCTCGGAGAATGTAGGAACAATAAAAGAGGAAAAGATTGTAGGTAAAGCCTTTTTCCGTTTTTATCCTTTTGATAATTTCGGTGGAGTAGAATAGGTGTACTGTGATATGGAATAAGACGAGAAAGAATGGGGTAAGAACAGAAGATGGCAGAAAAGATAGCAGAAATAAAGAGTGCATTTGAAGCAGTTTCCATAGAAGAAAGACCTGGCTTGATTAAAAAGTATGAAAAAGATGCCAGGCAAGGTGTGCAAAAACTTATTGAAAAATATAAAAAAGAGCAAATTGCATTAAAGGCAGAATATGCAAGAACAGAGGCTATGAAAGAATTTGAATATAAGTACAAAGAGTACAAGTATATTTGTGGAATTGATGAAGTGGGAAGAGGTCCTTTAGCCGGACCGGTTGTAGCTGGTGCTGTTATTTTGCCGAAGGATGAGACAATACTTTATCTTAATGATTCGAAACAGCTTAGCGAAAAGAAAAGAGAAGAACTGTATGACGTAATTATGGATAAAGCAGTGGCAGTAGGTCTGGGAGTGGTATCCCCTGGAGACATTGATAAAATGAATATTTTGCAAGCGACTTATGAGGCAATGCGTATTGCCATAGGAAAGCTGGATGTGAAGCCGGATTTGTTGTTAAATGATGCAGTGACTATTCCTGGTGTAGATATAAAACAAGTGGGAATTATAAAGGGAGATGCCAGAAGTGTTTCTATAGCTGCAGCAAGTATTGTTGCGAAGGTCACTAGGGATCGTATGATGGTAGAATATGATAAAATTTATCCAGAATATAAATTCGCAAATAATAAAGGTTATGGTGCAAAGGTGCATATAGAGGCGTTAAAGGAAGTTGGACCTTCGCCAATTCATAGAAATACTTTTTTAAAAAATATACTATGAAAGTCCTGACAAACGGCTATATTTTGTGCAAGCTTGCTTGCAAAGAAATATAGCCATCAACTTTCACTTTTCTTACGAAACAGTAATATATTAGGTAGGAGGGATATGTGTGACTGAGGAAGAGAGAAAAAGATTAGAAGCAATTGCCTTATCGTATCAGGCAGGAGACGAAGCTCCCAAGGTTATAGCCTCTGGAAAAGGGTATGTGGCGGAGAAGATATTAGAAAAAGCAAAAGAGGTCAATATTCCAATACATAAAGATGAAAAGGTTGCAGATGCATTAGCAGATTTGGAATTAGGTGAGTATATACCCAAGGAATTGTATGAAGTAGTGGCAGAAATTCTGGTATTTGTTGGGAATATGGATAAAATTAAGGAGACCATTGATAAGAAAAGATAGGAAAATATGGTAAAAAATGACAAGGATGAATAAACGCCGGTTAGGAATGGAATATGAGGAGAAGGCAGCAAGGTATCTGGAGGAGAAGGGGTATCAAATACTAGCCAGAAATTATCAAAATCTGTATGGAGAAATTGATATTGTTGCAAAGGATAAAAAAGGTGAAATTGTATATTGTGAGATTAAGTTCCGGAGGAACAACCGGTATGGGGAACCGATGGAAGCAGTAGATGTACGAAAGCAGAGGAAAATTTGCAAAACAGCATTATACCATTATGCCCAGCATGGATATATGGAGAACCAATCTTGCAGATTTGATGTGATAGGAATTTATGGAGATGGAACAATTAAGCATATTAAGCATGCTTTTGAATATCAGGAAAAGGTGTTTTTGTAGATTAGGTAAATGTTTAAAGCGTGAATAATTTCGGATTATTATATTGGAGAGAAAAAATGAAAGAAGAAATAAAGTGGTGTGAGGAAAATAAAATAATATGTATGGCATATAACCAGAATGAACAAGATAGAGCAGTTTTGAAAAGAAAAGGAGAAGTATCTTATTTGGAATTTCCTGCTTTATCCAGATTGTCATTTTTGACACATGGATTTTCTACAAGAGAAGGCGGAGTAAGTGAAGGTTATCTCGGAACAATGAATTTGAGTTACAGCAGAGGGGATGATCCCCTAAATGTAGATGAAAATTTTAGGAGAATTTGTGAGGTATTAGGGATAAATACAAAAGATCTGGTATTGTCGGATCAGGTGCATGACACGCTCGTAGAACGAGTAGGAAAAAAAGATTGTCAGGGAGAGAGTTTAAGAGATAGGAAATTGACCGGTATTGATGGACTCATTACCAACGAAACGAAGGTCGTATTATGTACTTCTTATGCAGATTGTGTGCCACTATATTTTGTGGACAAAGTACACAAGGCAATTGGGCATAGTCATTCGGGATGGAAAGGAACAGTGGGGAAAATAGGGGCAGTGACAGTAAGGCGGATGAAAGAGGAATTTGAAACTAATCCAGAAGACCTTGTTGCGGTGATTGGACCTTCTATCTGTCAGTCTTGTTATGAAGTTAGCCAGGATGTTGCAGATGCATTCTTGGATTTTGTAAATATAGAAACAATTGCAAAAGTGCAGAACATGGACAAAAATAAAATAAAAACATTAATTTCTGCAGTATGTGTACCAACAGGGGAAGGGAAGTATCATTTAGATTTATGGCTTGCGAATAAATTAATTTTAATGGAGGCAGGAATACCTGAAGGAAATATAAGCATTTCTTGTGTTTGTACCTGTTGTAATAGCCAGTTGTTATATTCTCATCGTGCCAGCAAAGGAAAACGCGGGAATTTGGCAGGTTTTTTATCCATAAATTAGACAAAGTTGAGAAAATGTGGTATACTATAGTTTAGGTATGCCATTTTCTTGTTATATATGCTATATATAAGTATTTGTCATGCAGAATATAAGGAACACTCTGCTTGAGATGTTCTTGAATGAATAAAGGAAAGGATAAGGATATGAAGAAAAAAATTGCTGTGTTAGGATTGGCTGTTGGGCTTGTGTTAAGTACAACGGCATGTGGTACAAAAAATGTGGAAGTTGGCGAGTATAAAGGATTAGATGTAGAATATACATGTACTCAGACCGAAGTGAAGGAAGGACATATTTATACCCAGTATTGGAATGATTTGTCAAATTATGCAGAAGAAGTCAAAGATAAGAAGTATAAAGCTGAGAAAGGGGACAAAGTCAATATTGATTACAAAGGATTAAAAGATGGAGAAGCCTTTGATAATGGATCTGACAGTGGCTATGAATTAATTCTTGGTTCTGGTACTTTTATTGAAGGTTTTGAGGATGGACTAATTGGAAGTAAAGCTGGAGAAAAGAGAGATTTAAATCTTACTTTTCCTGCTTCATATCAAAATAATCCGGATTTGGCAGGAAAGGATGTTGTGTTTGAAACAAAAGTAAATAAGATATATACTTTGCCAGAACTTACAGATGAATTTGTGAAAAAGAATCTGGAGGGATATAATTCCGCAGAAGAGTATAAGACAGGTGTAAAGAAAAAATTGGAGGATGATTTGTCTGAATATATTCAGACACAGAAAGAAGATGCTGCATGGAAAATGGTTATGGCAGATGCAAAAGTGAATTCTTATCCAGATAAAGAACTGAAAGAAATAATTGAGGATGTAAAAGAATATAGAGAATATAATTATCAGTATTATTATGGTGTAACAGTAGAACAGTATTTAAAGCAGACAGGGGAAACACAGGAAGATTATGATAAGTCTGTGGAAGATGAAGCAAAAGATGTTCTGGCAAATAGAATGGTTATGGAGAGTATTGCGAAGAAAGAAAACATCACCATAAGTGAAGATGCTTTTAATGCAAAGGTAGATGAATATATGGAACTGTCTGGTGCTAAAACGAAAGAAGAGTTGTTTGAGAAGGCACCAGAGGAGGAGATTCGTAACGAATTACTTGCTGAACAGGTTAAGGCATTTGTAGTGGACAACTGCAATATGAAATTAACAGAAAAATAAATTGTAACTGTTCATGGTTCTGAACAGTTACAAAACACCCATGCCTTGTGGGCTACGGCATCACCATAAATATATTCGCATGGGTGTTTCATAAACGGGGATGCACACAAGTGCAAAAGCAGCACTTGGTGCTTTACGAACCTTGCAGCAAAGTGCAAGGTTCTACCTAAAAAGAGTGAATATATAGAAATAAATCTTAAAAACAGAGGGACATGAAAAAATATCATGCGTTCAAAAGAAGGAGAGAAGAACATGTATAAGAGTTTTACAATGGAACTGGCAGGAAGAAAATTAACTGTTGACATAGGGAGAGTAGCAAAACAGGCAAATGGTGCAGCGTTTTTGCATTATGGTGATACTACTGTGTTATCTACAGCTACCGCTTCTGAAAAACCTAGAGAAGGGATTGATTTCTTTCCACTTAGTGTAGAATATGAGGAAAAGATGTATGCGGTAGGAAAAATTCCGGGAGGTTACAATAAGAGAGAAGGTAAGGCATCTGAGAATGCAGTACTTACCTCACGTGTAATCGACAGACCAATGAGACCGTTATTTCCAAAGGATTATCGTAATGATGTGACTTTGAATAATCTGGTAATGTCTGTAGATCCAGAATGTAGTCCAGAGTTAACAGCTATGCTTGGATCTGCAATTGCAACAGCGATTTCAGATATTCCATTTGATGGTCCTTGTGCAACCACACAAGTGGGAATGATAGAAGGAGAATTTATTATCAATCCAAACCAGACACAGATGAAGGAATCTGACCTTAAACTTACAGTAGCTTCCACGAAGGAAAAGGTTATTATGATTGAAGCTGGTGCCAATGAAATTCCAGAAGACAGAATGATTGAGGCGATTTATAAGGCTCATGAAGTAAATCAGGAAGTGATAGCTTTTATTGAACAGATGGTGAAGGAATGTGGTAAACCAAAACATACTTATACAAGTTGTGCCATACCAGAAGAATTGTTTGCTGCTATCAAAGAAATTGTGCCACCAGATGAAATGGAAAAGGCGGTATTTACGGATGAAAAACAGGTAAGAGAAGAAAATATCCGTCAGATAAAAGAAAAACTGGAAGAGGCTTTTGTAGAGAATGAAGAGTGGTTGGAAGTTCTTTCAGAGGCAGTATATCAGTATCAGAAGAAAACTGTTCGTAAGATGATTTTGGTGGATAAAAAGAGACCAGATGGAAGAGAAATGACACAGATTCGTCCTCTTGCGGCGGAGGTAGATTTGATTCCTCGTGTGCATGGTTCTGCTATGTTTACCCGTGGACAGACACAAATTTGCAATGTGACTACTTTAGCCCCATTATCAGAAGGTCAGAGACTAGATGGATTAGATGAATTGGAGACAGGTAAACGTTATATGCATCATTATAACTTCCCTTCCTATTCTGTAGGTGAGACAAAACCTTCTAGAGGACCAGGACGTCGTGAAATTGGACATGGTGCTTTGGCAGAAAGAGCATTAATTCCGGTATTGCCAAGTGAAGAGGAATTTCCTTATGCAATCCGTAGTGTATCAGAAACTTTTGAATCAAATGGTTCTACTTCTATGGCATCCACCTGTGCTTCCTGTATGTCTCTTATGGCAGCCGGTGTACCAATCCGTAAAATGGTAGCAGGTATTTCTTGCGGTCTGGTAACAGGAGAGACAGATGATGAATATGTATTGTTGACAGATATTCAAGGATTAGAAGATTTCTTTGGAGATATGGACTTCAAAGTGACTGGTACCAAAGATGGTATTACTGCAATCCAGATGGATATTAAAATTCATGGTTTGACCAGACCAATTGTAGAAGGAGCAATTAAACGTTGTAGAGAAGCAAGAATGTTTATTATGGAATCAACCATGATACCAGCTATTGCAGAACCTCGTAAGGAAGTAGGAGAATATGCACCTAAGATTGTGCAGATTCAGATTGATCCGGCTAAGATTGGTGATGTAGTAGGACAGCGTGGTAAGACTATCAACGCGATTATTGAACAGACAGGTGTAAAGATTGATATTACAGATGAAGGAGCAGTATCTATTTGTGGTGCGGACACAGAACTGATGGCAAAAGCTGTGAAAATGATTGAAATTATTACTTCGGATTTTGAAGAAGGTCAGATTTTAGAGGGCGAGGTAGTAAGTATCCGGGAATTTGGTGCTTTTGTAGAATTTGCTCCAGGTAAAGAAGGCTTGGTTCATATTTCTAAGATTTCCAAAGAAAGAATTAATCATGTGGAGGATGTATTGACACTAGGCGACCATGTCAAAGTTGTTTGTCTTGGAAAAGATAAGATGGGACGAGTTAGCTTTAGTATAAAGGATGTAGAGTAAGAGGTTAAAAATTCAAAAGAAGGAGAGTTGTGCGATATGAAGAGATCGATGAAGAAAAAGATGAGAAAAGCGATTGGTGTATCTATGGCGGTAGCAATGGCTATGACCAGTATGCCAGAAGGTAAACTATATAACTGGGGGAGTTTGCGAGTACAAGCTGCAGATACCACAAAAACAATTGATGCGTCTGCAGTGGTACAACAGGTAGAATCTGCGGCGAGCAACCGTCCAGGAATTCCTGACGGAATTTTATTGAATGAACTGAAGAAACTGGTAAATACCAAATTGGGAAGAGCCGCAGACCACGAGATTACCTTCGCAGAACTTATGGCTTATGATGGAGAGATCGACTTAGCTGCAATTGGAAGCCAGATTACTTCAATTAGTGGATTAGGATATGCAAGAAAAGCAAAAAAGATTGTTTTAACAAATGTTCCAGTAAAGGCAATTGATGATTTTGAGTTTGATGGTTGTACGGGATTGCAGGAAATTGTACTTCCTGCTAATCTGGAAACCATTGGAAAAGCATCTTTTCGAAATTGTAATAGTTTGGAAACTATTGTATTGCCAGAAACAATGAAAACAATTGGAGAGTCTGCTTTTGATGCATGTACTAAACTTGCAAAGATTAATTTGCCAAATTCTATTGAAAAAATAGATAAAGGTGCGTTTGGTGCGTGTAAAATATTGGAAGAAGTTACCATTACCAATCCTAAGATAGTATTGGGTGCATCGGTATTTGAAAGTTGTGAGAATTTAAAGAGTGTTAATCTTCCAGAAGGAATTACAGAAATTCCTGCATCTTTTCTGGCACAGACTGGAATTACATCTATAAAGGTACCTTCTACAGTTAAAATTATTAAACAAAGTGCCTTTAACCTTACACTGAATTTAAAAGAGATTGATTTGACAGGGTGTAATGGACTTACTACTTTGGAAAGCAGTGCTTTTGCCCAGAGTGGTATTGAAACTATAAAACTTCCAAATAGTCTGACGACTATCAAAAGTAACTGTTTTGATACTTGTGTAGGATTAAAAGAGATTACAATTCCAGATTCTGTGCAGGGAAAAGGTGACGGAACAGGCACTGGTATAGAGACATTAGCATTTTGGAGATGTTATAATCTGAAGAAGATAAGTTTACCAGCAGGAATATCGGCTTTGCAGAAAGAATTATTTAATGACTGTTGGAATTTGCAGGAAGTAGAGATAAGAAATAGTGCAACTAGTGTGCTGGAAAGTATTGAGGCAGAGGCATTTGTGGGGTGTAACAGCCTTTCGGACACAAACTTCTTAAGAGATCTTCCTAATTTAAAACGAATTGAAGATGGAGCTTTTTCTTATCGGAAGTATAAATCGAATGACGATAACCTTAAATTTGCCAATATTACTGGAGTTTTTTGTAAATTAGATAATGATATCTTTAATGAGGAGCAGTATTCTTTGGGATTGCATTCCATTACCCTTCCGAATTCTGTTACTTATCTTGGAAAAGAAGTGTTTGCGGAACAGCCTAATGTAGAAATAGTTACTCTTGGCAATGGATTAAAGACAATTCCGGAAAATACTTTTAAGGGATTTAGTCATTTGGAGAAGCTTACCCTGCCATCAGAATTAAAGACAATTGGAAATTCTGCTTTTAACGGATGCTGCAGATTAGAAGATTTTACTTTTCCGAATACATTAGAGACGATTGGGGATTCGGCATTTTCCGATTGTGGTGCAGTAAAAATGGCACAAAAATTAAATTATAATATTTGTTATGTTGCCAATGATGGGATATATGATGCCAGACCTGCTGGTAGTACAACGGTAAAAGAATGTTTAGTATATCAGACGGATAATTCTGGGAATCAAGAGATAGTTGTGAAATTCTTGGAAATAGATAAATGTATAACGGAAAATGCATATAAGAAAGTAGAAAATCCTGAGATATACACAAAAGTTACAATTGCTGCAGAAAAAAAATATGTGAAGGAAACAGATATTTTTACAAGCAAAAGTAATACCTCAAATTCTTATACAGATTATACATACAATATAGAGACAAAGAGAATTGTAAACAGTAGAACACTTTACACAGAAAGAAAAAATGATGTTTTAGCAGATGCAAATTGTATCTATACACCAACAGACGGATATATAGGTTTTTATGTCCGTAGTGGTGGTACTCAAATGCAGGAATATGTGAATACAGGAATTTCTAATTTGGTAATACCAAATAGTGTAAAAACTATAGGAAAAAGTGCATTTTACAATTGTTATAATTTGAGGAATATAACTATCTCTGATCAGATAATTGAGATTCCTGAATCTGCTTTTGCAGTGGCGAAAGGTGATTTGCTGAGAAATAATAACTGGATTGATAAAGATTACGAAAGTGGTGCATATTTGTTTTACAGAACAGTAACTTTACCAAAAGAACTGGAAGTGATAGGGAATAAAGCTTTTGAAAATAACAGTAATTTAAAAAATATAATTTCTGGTTTGCCACAAACACTTCTGACAATTGGAAATAGTTCTTTTAGATGCTGTTGTAGTCTGGAAAGTATAGTAATTCCTTCCAAGGTGAAATCCATTGGTGAATATGGATTCTGGGGATGTTCAGAATATGCTAAGTCAAAATTACCAGGGGCGGGTAAATTCGATGATTATTATATGGAGGAAGTATATGGACTGAAGGAACTTGATCTGACACAAGCATCTTCTTTGGAGTCTATTGGAGCCAGAGCTTTTGGATTGACAGCCATTCGTCAATGTACACTTCCTGAAAAAGTAACAGAAGTTTCACAAGGGTTGTTTGAATATTGCGAATTTTTAAATAAAGTGATTTGCTCTAATGATACCAATGCTATTCAAAATGATGTGTTCCGTGACTGTACAGATTTGGTTTCTATTACAATTCCTGCGAAGGCTACTGTAAGTTATTATGCATTCCGAGGCAATGATATTGGTATGTTTAATTTCTCTATTACAGATCCGGAACCATATAGTGTCTCTATAGGAGAGAATGAAGTTCTACCAATTAATACCTTTTTGGATGATTATTTAAGAAGTAAACCCGAGATTAAAGAAAAAAATGGGGAAACTGGTTTCTTGGAAGGTGTAGAAGGCAAAGTGGAAAAAATTAATAGCTGGAATGTTCATAAGGTTGGCGTAAAAGGGTTAAAAGAGGGAACGACTACAGTAAGTATTGTTGGAACAAACAATTATTTGTTATATGGTACTACTGTATTTACAAAAGCACCAGAAATTAATATTACTTTGAATATAACCAAGAAAAAATGTACAAACATTGTGGACGAACAGAATTCTGCTGTGATTAGTATGGAAAACACCCAAAAAGAAGTTTCTCTAAATCCTCAGGTGTTACCGGAAGATTGTTCTGAAGCAAATGTATGGTCAAGCAGTAACGAGAATATTGTAAGCGTACTTCCAAAGACTTATATACAAAATGGAGTAGAAGCTGTAAGTTCTTCTGCTGTGTTGTATCCTAGAGGATTAGGAACTAGTAAAGTTACCTTAAAAACCGGATCTGTAAAAAAGGATTATCAGGTTCATGTGGTAGTTCCTGCAACAGGAATTACTTTAGATAAACAGGAAATTTCCACTAAGGAAGGTTCAAAAGAGCGTATTAAACTTAATGCAAATATGACTTATGATACAAGTAAGTATAGTGCATCTGATTGGGAAAATTTCAAAGATGTATTGGATTACCAAAGTGGAGATGAAAAGGTGGTAACAGTATCTGGAGAAGGTGTAGTAACTCCGGTTGGAGCAGGAACTACCCAGATTACTGTAACAGCACTTGGCAGTGGAAAGACAGCAGTATGTAATGTAAGAGTATTGCCAGATGAAACTTTAGTATTCTTTACCGATGCTGCTGGAACAGAGTGGAATACCACTAAAACTATAGAAGTGCAGGCAAAAGATCCTATTGTATTAAATATTGGTACAGAACCAGTGAATTCTGTTGCAGAACTAACATGGGAATTCTCAGATAAAAATATGTTCACTTATGTAAAGAATACCACAAAGTATGTAGAGACAGAGGATAAGGGGCAACAGGAAAAAGTGGTTTCTATGGAATTTACAGGTGATAAGATTGGAACAGGAACTATAACTATATATCCAAAGAATTGTAAGAATAAAGATGCGGTTTCTGCTAAGGTCACTGTTCAAATACGTGCAGATGTGAAGGAAGCAGCATTTGCAACAGTTAATGAAATGCAAGTAGGAACAGAGCAGTCGGTATTTGGCTATATCGTGACAGGAGCAGGGAAAGCAGAAAAGGTGGCAGATATTCAGAAAATAACCACAGACACTGTGTCTTTTGTTTCTTCAAATTCCAGTATTGCATCTGTAGATCCTAAGACAGGTGTAGTAAAAGCAGTTGGAGAAGGAAAAGTAACAATTTCCATGCAGATAGTGAATTCTAAGGATAGCAATAAAAATATGGTAAAAAATCTGGAACTAAATATTGTGAGACCACAGGCAACCGATATGATAGTAACAGAGAAGAATAGCAAGAATGTAGTTTCTGTAGGGGGAACTTTGCAGCTTGTAACAACCTTGATACCAAATGTGGCAGAAGATAACATTACCTTTGTATCAGAGAATCCGACTGTGGCAAGCGTAGATGCAAATGGTAAGATTACTGGACTTTCAGCAGGAACTGGTAAGATTACAATTAAGGCTGAAAAGAAAGGGATTACAAAAACATTTGAGTTTACTGTAACTGGAGCGGTGGCAACAAATAAACCACAGACAAGCAATCCACCACAAGTAACCAACAAACCTAATACCACAGCAAAGCCAAATAAGATTACAGTTAGTAAGGTAACTGGGGTAAAGGCAGTCAATAAAAAAGGCAAGAAAATAAAGGTGAGCTGGAAAAAACTTGGAAGTGTAAAGGGCTATCGTATTACAGTTGCTTTGAATAAGAAATTTACTTCAGGTAAAAAGATTCTCTGGGTAAAGAAGGGAACTACGACATCGAAGATTGTAAACAAATTAAAGAAGGGTAAAACCTATTATGTAAAAGTAGAAGCCTATAAGCTAAATGGTAAAAAGAAAGTATTTGGAAAACCAAGTGCTGTGAAAAAGGTAAAAATTAAGAAATAACCGAGGAATAAAATCAGAAAAGAACCTCAAAATAATAAAGAGTGGAGCAAATATAGAGAAAGAAATATTTGTTCCACTTTTTATTTATATTACGAAAGTATGACATAAAAGTTATGTAAATATTACAAAAAAATAAATACAATAAGAAAAAATATGAAATTTGCCATAATAAAACAAGGAAATAAAATCCAAAAAAATCCCGATTATATTGAAAAAGTAATGAGAAAAAACAAAAAAAGGAAAAGGAAATTGTGAATAATTACAAAAAAGACTTGCGTATAAGACAAAAAGCTAGTATAATAACTATAGTGCATTAAAGATAACACCCTTTTGGGTGTAGAAGATATTATAGGAAGTAAGGCGGTTTTAACATGCGTATTGGATTGACAGAGCAAAGAGGACGTAAGAAGAAACGTCTTGGAGATATTCTTTTGTCGGAAGGTGTCATTACAGAAGAACAATTAGAAGAAGCATTGGCACAGCAGAAGACTATGGGCAAGAAGCTTGGAGCGGTATTGGTGGATTTGAATATGACCACAGAAGATGATATTGTGAATGCCTTGCAGCGGCAGTTGTCTTTAGATCGTGTGAAGTTATCAGAGATTAAGGTTCCAGAGGAGATTCTGAAACTGGTGCGTGAAGACATTCTTCGAAAGAATATGCTTATGCCTTTTGCTTTTAGCATTGAAAATATGAATGTACTTCGGGTAGCTATGTCAGACCCGCTGGATATTGTAGCGATTGACGATTTGGCGATTCTTACAAATTTTCAGATTGAGCCGGTTATTTCATCGGCGAAAGATATTTCGGCAGCAATTGACCGTTACTACGGCAATACAGAAGCGATGAAAGTGGCGGAGAAGTTTGCAAAAGAAAGAAAAGAGCAGAATGCAGAACGTAAGAAGGAAGAAGAGGAGATTAAGGATGATGTCAGCAATGCTCCAATTGTGCAGCTTGTAAATAAGATGATTGAACAGGCTGTCCGTCAGCGAACTAGTGATATACATATTGAGGCTTTGGAAGGCGAAGTCCGTGTACGCTTTCGAATTGATGGTGTATTGAAAAGTATGATGCATTATGATATTGAATTACTGCCAGCGATTGTTGCGCGTCTTAAGATTATAGGTGGTATGGATATTTCTGAGAAGAGAAAACCGCAGGATGGTCGTATTACAAGTATTGTAGATGGTCAGGAATTTGATATCCGTGTATCCATTCTCCCGACAGTATATGGAGAAAAGACGGTTATGCGTCTTACTTCGAAGAAAGGTCTTACAAAGGATAAGAAAGATTTGGGATTTGCTCCTGATGAATTAATGCAATTTGATCATATACTTAGTAATCCACATGGTATTATATTGGTAACAGGACCAACAGGTAGTGGTAAGTCTACCACTTTGTATACTGCACTTAGTGAGTTAAACACAGATGATGTGAATATTATCACAGTAGAAGATCCGGTGGAGGCAAATGTAGATGGAATTAATCAGGTGCAAGTGAATAATAAAGCAGAAATGACTTTTGCAAATGCACTTCGTTCTATTTTACGTCAGGATCCGGATATTATTATGATTGGTGAGATCCGAGATAATGAGACAGCAGAGATTGCGGTAAAGGCATCTATTACTGGACACTTGGTAGTAAGTACTCTGCACACCAATAGTTCAGCAAGTACCATTACCCGTCTGGCGGATATGGGGATTGAGCCTTATTTGATTGCGGATTCTGTAGTTGGAGTAATTGCACAACGTCTGGTTCGCCGGCTTTGTCCAAAATGTAAACAGAGTCGTATGGCAGATGCGGCAGAAGTTGAAATATTAGGGCTGGAAAACGGCTCTGATGCGGTGATTTATGAGCCTTGTGGCTGTCATGTGTGCAATAATACCGGATATTATGGTCGAATTGGTGTATATGAAATTATGGAGATTAATTCGGAATTGAAGGAAGTAATTGCTAGAAAAGCAAATGCAGATGAGATAAAACAAGCAGCTCTGCGGAATGGTATGAAGACACTTCGTATGTCTGCTACAAAATATGTATTAAGTGGAATGACTTCAATTGCAGAAATGAAGAGGATTTCCTTTGAAAATTAAATGTGAACTTATTCAAAAATTTTAATATTTTTGAAGTTGAGAAGTTTGGTTGCGTGATAATAAAACCCGGAAGGGCAAGAAAGGAAAAATGTATGGTTACAATACAGGAATTGTTGGCGGAAGCTAGACAAAGAGGTGCATCAGATGTACATATTTCGGTGGGAATACCGCCTAAGTTCCGAATTCATGGAATTTTGGAAGATATGATTAGCTGTCCAAGACTTATGCCAGAGGATACAGAACAGATTATCCAGCCAATGTTGACAAAGAAAACGACAGATACTTTAGTGCAAAAAGGGGAAGTGGACTTCTCGTATTCTTTACCGGAATTAGGACGTTTCCGTGTGAATATTTTTAAACAGCGTGGTACTTATGCGTGTGTACTTCGTCTGGTAAATACAGAAATTCCTACACCAGAACAGCTTGGATTGCCAACATCTATTTTAGGACTTACTGAGAAAAGGAGAGGTCTGGTATTGGTAACGGGACCAACAGGTAGTGGTAAATCTACCAGTCTTGCCTCTCTTATGAATATTATTAATGAAACTTATGCACATCATTGCATTACTTTGGAAGATCCGATTGAGTATGTGCATAATCATAAAAAGTCAATTATGAACCAGAGAGAAGTTGGTATGGATACTGGAGGATTTGGGGATGCACTTCGTGCGGCACTCCGAGAAGATCCAGATGTAATTCTGGTAGGAGAGATGCGTGACTTGGATACGATTCAGGTTGCATTGACAGCAGCAGAAACAGGGCATTTAGTGTTTTCTACTTTACATACAATTGGTGCAGCACCAACGATAGACCGTGTTATTGATGTGTTCCCGCCAGAACAGCAGCAACAGACACGTATCCAGTTGGCATCAGTATTAGAAGCAGTTATTTCGCAACAGTTGATTCCGACGGTAGGTGGACGTGGGCGTACCGCTGCATTTGAGGTGATGCTTGCAACGCCAGCAATTAAGAATTTAATCCGTGAGGCGAAGACACATCAGGTTCCTTCTCATATCCAGACAGGTAAGAAGGCGGGTATGATGCTTATGGATGATGCGATTTTTGATTTATATCTGAAACGTAGAATTGATGCAGAACATGCTTTATCTTATGCAGTAGATCCAGAGGCGATGGAGAAGAAGATGTTCTAGAAGAAGAGGTGATGACGTGGCAACTTATGAATATATGGCTGTGGATAAGGGCGGTAAACAGAAGAAAGGTACTATGGATGCCCAGACACCAGAGCGTGTGAAAGAGTTTTTAAAAAACGAAGGACTGATACCGATTTCGGTAAAAGAACAGAGTTTTTTGAATAAAGATATTAGTATTGGAGCTAAGAAAGTTAAAGCAAGGGATATGAGTATCTTTTGTAAACAGTTTGCAAGTATTATGCAGGCAGGTGTTACCATTATCAATGCCCTACAGATGCTTTCAGAACAGACAGAGAATAAGACACTTCGTGAGGCGGTTAAGAGTGTACAGACAGATGTGGAAAAAGGAGAAAGTCTGGCTGGTGCCATGCGGAACCAGAAGGAAGTATTTCCTCCTATCTTGATTCACATGGTGGAGGCAGGGGAAGCTTCTGGTAGTTTGGACATTGCTTTTGAAAGATTGTCAGTCCAGTTTGAAAAACAGGCAAAGATAAATGGTTTGGTAAAACGTTCCCTTGCATATCCGATTGTAATTATTCTGGTGGCAATTGCGGTGGTAATTGTTATGTTAGTTGTGGTATTTCCACAGTTTGAAGAGATGTTTGCAAGTCTTGATTCGGAATTGCCAGCAATAACAAAACTGGTACAAAGTATGAGTAATTTTGTGCAAAGTTTCTGGTGGCTTCTTGCAATGATTGGTGCAGCGATTGTATTAGGTATCCGGACTTATGCAAAAACAGAAAATGGACAGATTTTATTTTCGAAGATTGCCTTAAATGCTCCAATGTTTGGTAATCTTACTATAAAGTCGTCATCTGCTACATTGACAAGAACTTTGAGTACCTTGCTGGCTGCAGGTATTTCCCTTGTGGATGCAGTGGAAATTGTATCTAAAGTTATCAGTAATGCTATTGTAAGAAGTGCTTTGGAGAATTCGGTGGAAGAGATTCAACGAGGTGTACCATTATCAGTACCTTTGGAACAGAGTGAAGTGTTTCCTCCTATGGTGTATCACATGACACGGATAGGAGAGGAAACTGGTAATGTGGAAGAAATGCTTAGCAAGATTGCCGATTACTATGAAGAGGAAGTGGAGAATGCAACAGCAGCTTTGACTTCTATGTTAGAACCGTTGATTATTATTTTACTTGGCGGTTTGGTTATGTTTATTCTGCTATCCATATACTTGCCTATCCTGAGCATGTATAGTGCAGTAGAAAATGGTTAATAGTGTACTACTACTAGAGGGGTAGAACACTTTTAATAAAGGTCTGCTTGTCAGACAAATAAAAATGGCTGTCCGAAAATGCCGATTAGCATTCGCTACTGAGGATTGGCGGAATAAGGGGTGAAGGACACCAAAAGAAAAGGAGATATGGCTTATGATGAAGAAATTAATGGAAAGATTTAGAATGATTCGCGAGAATCAAAAGAAGAATGGAACAAAAGGTTTCTCTATGATTGAGTTGATTATTGTTATTGCAGTTATGGCAATCTTAATTGCTTTAATTGGAACACAATTGATTCCATATTTGGAAAAATCAAGAAAAACTAGAGATTTGGACACTATGAGTGCTATTTTGACAGCAGTGCAGTCTGTATGTACTGATCATGAGTTAGTTCCTGAAGATCTTACTGGCTTTGATGATATAACTGGGTATGATGAGTTTAATACATACCTTGGATATAATTGGAGTGATGTTGCGAATAAGTTTAGTTCAAAAGCATCTGGAGGTAAAGGTAGTGCTGAGCCTGTTTTAAAAGTGGTTACTATAAGTGGACAAAGCGCAATAATGATAGAAGTAGGTGAATTGTGGGTAACTACAGGTGGTCTTAGCAGTGCTAATACTGAAGATGCTGATAAACCATCATCATAATGGTTTAATTAGATAGTACACTGGGGGCAATAATATAAGACCCTCAGTCTTATACATAAATCATATCTCCCGCCCCTTCCTCAGGGGGGCGGGAGAAGATAAAAAAAGAAGAAAAGGAGAAGAGAACATGGCATTTCGTATTTGTGTATATACGTTAGTTGTAATATACGGTTTGGTAATAGGCAGTTTTTTAAATGTTCTGATTCTTCGTATTCCAGAAGGGGAAGATTTTGTACGAACCAGATCCCATTGTGTAAAGTGTGGGTATCAACTGGCTTGGTTTGATATGATACCTGTGTTTAGTTATTTAGCACTTGGAGGTAAGTGCAGAAAATGTGGAGAGAAGATATCTCCTCAATATCCAATTATTGAGGCGTTAAATGCAGTGCTGTATTTAATTGTCTTTTTATGTAATGGCATAGGTTTTTTAAGTGTGATTTATTGTATGGTAACATCAGCACTGATTGTTATATCCGTAATTGATGAAAGAACCATGGAGATTCCTTTAGGGCTTACTATATTTATTGGTATTATGGGAGTGATTCGTGCCGGAATGGACTGGAAGCATATTTCTCTTTATATTATTGGAATGTGTTCCGTTGGTTTATTTTTGGAAATTCTGTTTGTTGGATCAGGAGGCAGATGGATTGGCGGAGGCGATGCTACTCTTATGATGGCGGCTGGTCTGGTGCTAGGCTGGAAGAATGTAATTGCAGGATTCTTCTTATCTTGTATTATTGGTTCAGTTGTACATATCATTCGTATGAAAATAACCAATGCAGATAAAGTATTATCTCTTGGACCTTATCTGGCAGTAGGAATTTATATTATGATGCTTTGTGGGGACAAGCTGGTGAATTGGTATTTAGAAGTAACCAATCTATCCGTTTTATTAGGGTAGTGTGTGACAGAAAACCTTGTGTTTTATGTCGCAGAGGGCTAATCAAGATATAACTACCAAGAATTAGTTTTGTGCGATGTAAAAGACGTTACTGTTTACAGTTAGGACTTTGCACTTGCTGCAAAGTCCGTAAGAATAAGTAGTGGTAGCGAAGAATCCAGCCTTTTGCCGAAGGCGAATTTTAAATAGGCTGGATTTTGTTACTGTGAGCATCATGGATGTGAACAGTAACAAAAAGACATCGGGATATAGCATAAATGGTTATCAAACCGTGAAAATAAGGAGGAAGGCAGACGTGGGTAAGAAAGTATTAAGTATAGAAATAGGGTTACACAGCGTCAAAGTTTGTGAACTTGAAGCTGGAAAGAAAAATCCACATGTATTAAATTGTATCACATTTGATACACCAGAAAATATTGTTGAGGATGGCTTTATCTTAGATAAAGATTTGATGGCTCAGACTTTGAAAAGTCAGTTAGAAAATGCAAAAATGAATACAAAGGAAGTAATTTTCACCATTGCATCTACAAAGCTGGCAAACCGTGAAGTTGTTATTCCTGGGGTTCCAGATAGTAAGATTCAGTCAATTATTGATGCAAGTGCAACAGAATATTTCCCATTGGATGTATCAGAATATACAATTTCTTACACTATTCTGGAAAAGATTAATACAAAAGAAGAGAAGAAATTGAAACTTTTACTTTTAGCTGCTCCTAATAACTTAATTAAGAATATTTATAGTTTTGCAGAAATTGCCGGACTTCATGTAAATGCCATTGATTATATAGGTAATAGTACTTATCGTATTCTAAAAGGTAAGATAGGCACTGGTGTAAATGTTTCTGTGCAGATTAATGATCAGACAACTGTAGTTAATGTAATTGAGAACGATAAACTTGCCTTGCAGAGAACTATTTCTTATGGGGCGATGAACATTGTCTCTGCTGTATTAGACAATACAGTGTTTGAGAAGAATTCTACTAAGGAGGCAATGCAGCTTCTTATGCAGGAAGGCATCATTAATGCTCATCTTGATATGGGTGGAGAATCCTCCAGAGGTATGTCAATGGCATCAGACGGATATGATAAAGTGATGCGTGAGATTCGTGGCAGAGAGGAAGTTACAAATACAATCCAGTATATTATGAATAATATTAACAGGGTTCTTGACTACTATATGTCAAGAAATTCTGATAAGAGAATCAATGCAATTTACTTGATTGGTGTAGGTGCTAAATTTAAAGGTATTGAAGTTTTAATGGCAAATGAAACTGGCTTTGATGTGAAGAAAATTGACAGTTTGTTTGGTGTGACTTTTAATAAAGGTCTTAATCTGGCATCACAAGCAGAGTATTTGTCTGCAATCGGAGCAACTATTGCACCCGTAGGTTTTGTCCCAGAAGAAGCCCGTACTTCCAATAATAGCGGTGGAGAAGCAAAAGCATTTATGGCATTGTTTGGAGGAGCCTGCATTATTGGAGCAGCATTGATTATTGGTTCATTTGTAAATTTACAAATGGCAAGAATGAAGGGTGACAGTCTGCAAAAAGAGATTGATAATAAAAAATATATTGAAGATGTTTATGCATCCCATCAGGCAGCAAAGGAATCTTATGAATATACAAGATATATGTATAACCAGACTTCTAACCGCAACTTTCAGTTGAATGAGTTTTTAGAAATGGCTGCAAAGGTTTTACCAAGTAATATGAAAGTATTATCTATTACATCAGATACCGATCATATCAGTATAGACATTGAGGCAAAATCAAATAAATATTCGATTACAGAGCTGTTGTTGCAGCTTAAGAAAATTCCAAGCGTTGCAAATGCTACAGTTGCTGATATTACAGAGACTGAGGATGAGGGAGGCAAAAATGACAGAAAAGAAACTTTTACTGTTGTTTGTGTCTATAATCCTTATAATGCTTTTACAGATGAGAATACAGCATTAAAAGACGAAGTAGTAGAAGAAGAGCCAGTGCAAGAAGATGATACGGCAATACAAGGAACTGACAATACAACAGCACCAACTGATAATCAAGGAGCAGAGTAGGAGGAGTAAGAACATGAACAAAAAAAAGCCAAGTGCATTATCAAATGTAACAGAAAGAGATAAGAAGCTTTTGTTTACACTGGGTACCATACTTGTTTTGGCACTTTCTTATTTCTTCGCATTTTCACCAAACCAGGAAAAAGCAGATGAGGTAAAAACTCTTAATAAAGAAAAACAGGCGTATGTTACAGAGTTAGATGGCAAGATTGCAAATGAGCCAACAAAAAGAGCAGAAATCACTACATTTAAAAATGATAGAGAGACAATTCTTGCTAAATTTCCGGGTGGAATGACCCATGAAAAGGCAATTAAAATTTTAGCAGATTTAGAGAAGGATACAGATATTTTCTCTTCTCAGGTTACTCTTGCGGTAAATAATATTTTCTTTAATCAGGCAGAAGCCCGTACTAATGGTACAGTACAGGTTAAAAATGAAAATATTGCAAGTACTTCTTCAGTAGCAGTGGTTGGTGTTGCAGAAGAGACTTATCCGGATATTGTAGGGTATAAGACTATTTTAACTTTATCTTTTAATTGTACGGATGAAGAATTAACGAAAGCTCTTGATTTTATTAATGAATATGAAGATAAGATGTCAGTAGAGTCCATTACGGTGGGTTATGATGAGACCACAGGTGGATTGGTTGGAACTATGAACTTGTGTATGTTTGCAGTAGAAGGCGTAGATAATGAATACGAAGAACCTACAACAGAAGGTGTAGATTTGGGAGTTGTAAATATCTTTGGTGCAAAGAAATCTACAGCAAATAAGAAAAAATAGTTCTGGCAGATAGGCAGAAAAAAGAGGTCAACTGGTAGAGGCATAAGCTGGTTGACCTTTTGTGGGATAATAAAATACTGTTTTATTTAGGCGGAATAGTTTTAAAATGGAAAAGATAAAGAAAGGAGTCAGGTTATGATAAGAAGGAATCGAAAAGGATTTACTTTGATGGAAGTTTTGGTTAGTATTGCATTAATTGGTATTCTTTTTACACCAATGCTTTCCTTTTTTTCACATAGTACTCAGATGAATATCAAGGTGAAGAACATACAAAGAGCGAATACGGTTGCACAATCTGTAATGGAAGAAATCCGTTCCTATGCAACGATTGAAGCTCTGGCAAGTACTTATTCGCAGAATACTGGTGCTGATGATAAGATGGATATGACAGACAGTGGGTATAATAATAAAATTACAAATATCTATAAAGCAGATGGTACTTTTGACGAGGCATCTAAATATTACTTTGTAAAACAGGAAATTGAAAGTGATGGAAAAAAATATGCAGCAAGAGTGGAAGTGGATCCAGGAATGTTTACAGGTGATCCTTCAAAACCAAACAACAAGACTTTGCCGATGATTTCTTCTCTTGGTTCTGAGAATACAGCAATTGCCATAGAAGAAGAAGAAACTAGAAACAAGATTTTGGAGTTTCAAAGACTTCATTTTAATGCGACTGGTATAAATCTTGATGAAGATGATATTGCAGATAAGCTGTTAAAAACTATGAAGGTTGAAGTTTCGGATGAAGGAAAAGAGGATAGTTTGATGGTTCATGTCCGTGTCTATAGTGAGTACACATTGACTTCTCCTATTACTGGATGTGATAGTGCCCAAGTGGGCAATGATATTTATAATGGCTGGATGGAGCAAAGCCAGTTAAAAGGTATTTATATTTTTTACAGTTTTGATACTTCCAATAATGGGACACGGGCAATTATGCAGAAGTTGGAAGTGAATGTAGACTATTCTGCTCTTGCTCACCGTGACTGGGACTGTGATTTTACGGTATATACAATATGCCAAGGTTCAAAACAGGTTGATGTAGATGGTGGGGAGCTTACTATGATAAGCGTAGATGATTATCTTCAAAGCAACCCTTCTGCTAAGGTAAGTCTTGCTTCAAAGGCAAATATTAAAGGTAACAGTTTTCAGGATGATGGAAATACACCAAGAATCTGGACGAATTTTCCATCTGGAGACAGTACAAGATACCCAAAGAAAAATATGGATGAAATCGTTGAAGAGGAATCTATACAAAGATTATCTGGTGTAAAAGTTTGGATCTATAATCAAAGTGATTATGATAAGGCAGACTACACCCATCCAATAGTTACTGTTGAATCAACGAGAGGAGAGTAGATAGAATGAAAAGTTTTTTTAAAAAACATAATAAAGGTTCATCTTTGGTTTTTGTAATCATAGCTGTTGCTTTCGTTGGAATATTAGCAAGTATTTTGTTGAATGTTACACTAATTAATATTGAAACTAAGGGAACAGATAGATCAGTAAAGAAGAATTTTTACAAAACAGAAACTGTTATGGATAAGTTAAATATTACATTGGAGAATATTTCTGGAGAAGCTATGAAAATAGCTTATGTGGATTTGTTAACAGATTATACAAAGAGCGTTATGAACACCACAGACCAGACAAAAATCCAAAATCAATTTGCAAAAGTCTATATTGATAAAATTCTAGAAAAAATTGCAACATCTGTTGCCATAAGTGTGGATCCTCTTGACAACACCAAAATGATGCTAAATGGTGGAAACTATGATATAGACAAGATTAAGACTGCACTGAATACAGATTTTTCTGGTGAGGGTTTGGATAAGTATATTACTACAGAGCCAGGAGAGGCAAATTTGGACTTATATTTTGATGGAAAACAGGTAGACGGCGAAAAATATTTACTACTAAAGAATATGAGGGTAAAATATTTTGAAAATACAGATGGTTCTAATAAGGATTCAGAAATTTCTACATGGATTACAACCGATATTAAGTTTTCTGTTCCGGTTCTTCGTTTTGAAGGTGGCGGAACCTATCCGAATTTTACAGAATATGCCATTATTGGTGATGAAGAAGTATTATCATCTGGTACAGCTGCTGTGGAAGGAAGCTTGTATGCTGGCAAGAATGGATTTAATATAAATGCATTAGCAGATGTAACCGTGAAGAGAAAATCAGCCAATATTATTACCCGGGGAAAAGTAAATGTACAACAGCAGGCAAGCCTTACTTTAGGAGAAGAAAATGATCTGGTGAATGTGTATGCGACAGATTACGTAACCAGCAAAAGTCCAGCATCTAATTCGTTACAAAAAGCTGCCTTAAGAGTGTATGAACAGCTATATTATGGATGATTTGTCTCTAGATGCTCCATATTCTGATGTTTATTTTGGAGGAGGAGGTGCCTATTATGGCTACAGCTTTAATAAGGACAATACTACGGATACAAAAACTACATTGGATGCAGAATACAGTAGTGCAATATTGATTAATGGAAGCTATTCTTCATTAGATACGAGTGGAATGAGTAGTATTCTTCTAGGAGGGCGTGCATACATTTCTAATTTCCATCAATCCAACGAAAGTTATCATTTGCCTAAAAAGAATATTTTAATGGGTGAATCCTTATCTGTGAAGTCAAATCAGAATTTTTATCTGGTTTCTCCTGAACACTTGAAGAATGGATGTACTAATCCTATGACTTGGGCTGCTTATCAATCAAATGCCCCAGATGGTGAAGTATTATCAGATGAAGTAACCAGACCTTCCAGTAAACTTGGTAAATTGTTAAAATCTGGAACTGGGCAGGGTGTAGTCCCTTATATTTATGATATTAGCGGTACATCTGGTAATGCAGCTTTGGTGTATTTTTACTATAATTTTAAAAGCCAGGCTGCCGCAGATACCTATTTTAAACAATATTGTGATAAGGAAGATTTGAGAAAGAAGATTGTAAGTAGTGAGTATTTGCAGTTTGGAGAGAATAGTATCAGTAAAATGGGTATTACGATTACATCTAATGTTGCTATGTTTGCTTCTGGTAACTGGATGACTTATACTAGTAATGGAAATAATCCGGGAACGTTTGAAGTACATGAAGAAAAAACTATTCCTGCAGGTGATGAGCCAATGTTAAAGCAGCAATCCATAGATTATGCACGTACTTTCAAAGCATTACAATTAGAACTTAGTACCCAGAATAAGGATAAATTTGAATCTACATATGAAGGTTCCGATGCTAATAAAACAACAGGTTTTGGTATGTCACAGGAACAATTAGAAGGGAAGCAGATTTTTGATTCTATTATGACCATACGCGGTGACCGAAGCAGCACCCAACATGATTTTGTTAAAGATGCAAGTGTTGCAGATAAAGGATTTAATCCTTTGCCTTCTACAAGTGTAAAGGTAAAAGCAGTTCCTGTAGATGTGAACGGAACAAAGGTTTGGGCAATTTTTGTGGTTGATAGTAATCCGTCCTCTAGTGCATCACCAATCTCCTTGGATAGTATTTTGGCAAATATCCAATATAATGATAATGGTACTACTATACATTTTAACAAGAATGATCATGTTGCAATTGTAGCAGCAAATTGTGGTATCTCTGCAAATTGTAAGATGAGAGGTCTTATTATTTCTGATACAAAGGTAGTTTTGGCAAGTGGTGCAAATATTATTGCAGAACCAGCACTGCTTCGTGAGATGTTCCGTAAACAAAGAACAGAAGAGGGTGGCAAGCCCGATGCAAAAGATAAGTTTATTACATATTTTGAAGCATTCTCTGGTTTTTCGGCAGGTCAAAGTTCCAATGCTTCTGATGCTGTTGTAGATATCTCAAGATATATTACTTATTCAAATTGGAAGAAGAATAACGATTAGTTAAGGAGGAGATGGAATCATGAAGAACAATCGTCATAAAGGGTTTTCTATGATAGAGCTTATTCTTGTGATTGGAATTATGGGAATTTTTACTGCCTTGTCTTCTATTGGTTTCGGATATTTGCAATCAGGTAATGTGAAATCGGCAGCAAGAAATATTGATGCAACGCTTACAAAATTAAAGTTAGACACAATGAAACAAACAAATTCTCCAACTATGTATATATATAAAAAGGGTTCTGATTATTATATGTACTGTACCGCAAATACTTTTGTGGTTCCAGGAGAAGGCAGTGCAGCAGTTGGACAAAAGATTGGAAATAGAAATGTAACAATTTCTGCACAGAAAGGTGGCAGTGAGAAAACCTTAGCTTCAGGTGAAAGCTTTAACATTAAGTTTAAAAAGGGAAGTGGAGCCTTTAGTTCAACGGATATCACACATATTTATGTGAAACACTCGGACGGTCAAGGCATAATCTATGATATTGAGATGGTACCAGAAACTGGAAAGCATTTTATTAATGTGAATTAGGTGGTGATAGGCAAATGAAAGGATATAAGAAAAATTCTGTTATAACAGAAGAATGTAAGAAAAACAGGAATGCAGGTTTTACTTTGGTTGAACTTTTGATTGCTATGCTGATGACCTTAATTATAGTAAGTTCTGTTGGGCAGTTTATGGCAACAACTTCACGTACCTATCAGATTTTAGACAATCAGGTAAATTTGCAGGTAGAAGCACAATGTACAATTAATATGATTGCAGATATGGTATTAGAAGGAAATAATGTGGTCTTTGATAGTACAAATAAGATGCTTCGTATTTATAAGAATTTAGGTTCTACAGATTCAAGTGGTACTTTGTTGGATTACCGGACTGCAGAGCAAAATATTATTTGGTTTGATGAAAGTAGTGAAAATATGTATTTGTTTATCTGTAAAAATGGAACAGATTATGACAATGCAGTTTATGCACATAATGATGGAAAGCTGATGGCAGAGGGAATTGATGATTTTAATGTAACTTGTCCTACTGTTTCAGATTTATCAATGGGACTTACTAAAACAAGAGATTTGGCACAACAGCATTGTCTTACTGTAACGGTTAAATTAAAGACAAAGGCAGTTTATGACAGCAGTAATGATGATGATTTTACATACGAGGCAGTAGATAACATCTATCCTCGTAATGAGATTGTTGAATTATAATATTTCAAATAGGGGGGATGCAAAGGTGGAGATTGAAAAAAAATATAAAATAAAAAGACTACCAGAGAAGTTAGAGACATATACTTGTCTGGATATTGAACAAGGGTATCTTTGTACCGAACCAGTTGTTCGGATTCGCAAGATGAATGAGGAGTATATTCTCACATACAAATCAAAGACACCTTTGCAGGAATCCCAATATCATACAAAAATTTCCAATGAAGCAGAGTTCCCTTTGACTAAGAGTGGTTATGCACATCTACGGAAAAAAGTAGATGGGAATCTGATTCAAAAGAAAAGATATCTGATTCCCTTGGAGAATGGATTAAAGGTGGAATTAGATGTGTTCAGAGGACACTTGGAAGGATTGGTGTTTGCTGAGGTGGAATTTCAAAGTGTGGAGGAAGCAATAGAGTTCATTCCACCAGATTGGTTTGGTGAAGATGTGAGCCTGGATAAGCGTTTTAATAATAGCTATTTATCACAGATAGATAAATTACCAATCTCGTTATAAAGTTGATATGCCTGCTGATGCAGGCATCACCATGAATGAAACTGAAATAACCCAGACTTCTGGTAAAACACCTTTGAAGTCTCCAATAATTAAGAAAGGAAAGGCTGGTTAGAATGATGAAAAAGCATTGGAAAGCGATAGGAAGCGGCATTGTTTGTGTTATGGTCTTACTGGCTGTTGTGTTTGGATTTTTAAAAACACATCCGTTAGTGCAAGATGAACAAAATAAAAATGTCCAAGCCGCAGCATTGCCTAGCTATGATGCAAGAGATAACTATATTGTCTTGGAAATTGTGCCAGACTCATGCTATAAGCAGTTATGTTATCTTCAAGCAGGTAATGAACCGGTTGATATTTTTGAAGTCAGCAATGCAGGAGATGCAGATAAGATTGCAAAAGTAGCAGGAAACGGTGTACAGCTTGTAAATCAAATAAATGGTGTACAATATGAACAACTGGAAGAAGTTTATGGTACAGACAAAATGGAGGAGAATTTTATTAAAACGGTATCTGGTGCTGGTGCTTATGCAAAACAGACCAAATATGAATTACAAGATAAGAAAAATTTTCCAATTAACAAAAACCTTATTGAGGATAAATTTGCTGGTTTGATTCAAGACAAAGGTGTAGAGGATATTCAGGTTATTAGTGTAACTTCTGATGACTTGAATGGTGCAAATATAGATAATGTGAAGGATTTAATTAAAGCTGCTGATGTGATTGTTATGAATCAGAGTTATGTGAAGGGGGCAGAATCAGAGCATGAGACCTTAGGGAGTTATGTGAAAAATTCCCAGGGTGGCAAGAGCTTTGTGGATAAGGATTTAAACTGGAATGTAGCAAAGGCTTTATTTACTAGAGTGAGTGATAAGAAAAATCCCGTGCCTATCATAATGGACAGCTCTATATATACAAATGCATTAGATAAGTCTAGTAAGACAGTAAAAACATATCAATATAAATTGAATCGTGAAGTAAAGTACGAAAATGGAAAATTTAATAATAGTTATCAAAAAGTTGGTAATAATGGTTTGTTTAATAAAACAGACTTTGAGGCTGGCAATAGCAAGGCATCTAACAATAATGCATATAAGTTGTTTTTAATGTCTATGTTTAGAGATCCAATTGAATTTTACAATATATTTATGGAAAGTGGTTTAATTGAATCAGGAGGAAAATACCAGTTACAAAGTGGTGATGCTAATAGTTATTGGAATACTTATACATTCTTACCATGTACTGGTGATTTGGCAAGTGATAATGGAGTGTTTGAGCGTGCTGATGAGACTTATTGGAAAGACAGCATGGGAATTACTCTTGATTTGAATTCTAAGAATTACATAAATTGTAATATTGTTTCATGGGATACAAGCAGAGAATCATTTATTAGTGGAATTAACAATTCACAAAGTTTTAAGGATAGTGTAAAGAGTGGTTCAAAGGATTACACATTAGTGGAGCTTATAAAGCTATTGCAGGACTATACTCCAAAAGCAAATGTGGACGGTAAGGAATATAAAGTATTAGAGTTGCAACCTGCAAAGGGATATGATTTATCACCAGTCGTTATTGAGCGTATGATTCCTTATACCAGCTATTCTAATAACAGTACTATTAGTTTGAAGATTACAAAAATGACAACAGCAGAATTTATCGGAAGAACAGATGAATTGACTTCTTGTTATGATATGATTTACATTGGCAATAACACAAAGGGATTATGGCAGAAAGATGGAAACACATATTATGGTGCAAACAATGATGATATGAATGGTGTAATTTATGCACATGTTGGTGCAAAGGTAAACTTTAATTATGGTTCACCATCAGATCATTCATCTTCTGCTTATGGAAACTCCAATGGTTATGCACTTTTTAGAAAAGGAGATAGTGGAAGTTTACGTTATTCGGGAAATGATATTACAAATTTAAAGAAGAAGGATTTGGAAACTTATCTGACTACTGGTTTACCAATTGTTGTGGCAAGTGGTTTGTGTGAAGATGCAATGAAATCTTCACCAACATATTTTAATTTCCCTGACAACAATAATATGCGGAATTTTCTTAAAGGAAACAAAGATGACCTGATGGATTTGCAGTTTAATTATCGTACGGCTTCTGCAAAGGACTTAGAACAACAGCTTTCCAGATTAACAAAGGCAAAGCCTAATTTAACAGTAACTAGGATTAGTGGTAGTGGAAGAGCAAGTGGTCCGGCTGGCTCTTATAGTGGAGATCACTTAAATAAAAATATGGAATTTACATTTTCAAGTACAACCAACAGACATCAACTTACCATTGATTACAAAATTGATGATGAAGGTGCAGGAGATAATTATACCCTTGAATTATATGTAGATAAGAACGCAGATGGACGTTTTATTTCCACAGAGCGTGTGGGAAGAAGAGCAGCCAGATCTGGTGGGGTTACGCAAAGTTATGCCTTTAATGTGAATACAAACTATCGTGGTGCCCTTACATGGAAGCTGGTAGTTTACCCAAATAGCAATAAGACTTTGAAATGTTCACAGGAAGGATATGCCACCATCAAGTTTGATGATGTAGTAGGTGGAAAGAAAGTTAAGGTGCTTCAGGTACAGGCAGCCAATGCCACGCATGCAACAAGCTGGGGAGGAGAAAAGGCTCGTCAGGTACAACTTACAGATGCAGCATTTACAAATTTATTTGACCAGATACGTAACGATTATGATATTCAAATTGACTTGATTGATTTACAAGATTTTACTTATGGAGGTGGAATGTCAGGTGCAGGCTCAGACGATAATCATGGAAAATGGAAAGATTCCAGTGGCAATGTACATACCAGAGAAACCTTGCAAACCGATTATCATATGATTATCTTTGGTTTTGCAGACAGTTATCGTGATTTAGAGTTTAATGATATTAAGATTGCAAAGGATGTTGATGATTATATTGCTGCAGGTAAGAGTGTACTTTTTACTCATGATTTGACTTCACAGATTAATAATGAAGATGTTATAAATGAAACGGGTGCTCACTTGGGATCCTTTATGGAAACTACTAATGGAAAAGGATTTAATAAGTGGATGAGAGACAGAATGGGATTAAACCGTTTTGACCAGGATGTAAGAGTTGGTTCCAATAAAGCAAGTAAGGCCTATGATTCTATGACATCAGGAACAGATAAATATGGATTTACATATACCACATTGATGCAATATAGTAACTTTAGACGTGCCTGGCCGGAAAATGTCAACAGTATTGCCAACGCTGTTAAGGATAAAGGTTTTTATGGTCCATACAATAATTTATTGTGTAATCTGTATACAGCAAACAGAGATTGGCCGGATATTGGAAACGGATATCAAAGTAACCGTATCACGAATGTAAATAATGGGCAGATTACTTCTTATCCATTCGACTTATCTCAAGAAACTGGTGATATTACTTCAGATGGAAAATATAAAATTGCCCCAACCCATGGGCAGTATTACCAGCTTAACATGGAAGATGAGGAAATTGTCTGCTGGTATGCTCTGAGTGATGATAATGGAGATGGAAAAGGCTGGTATACTACTTCACCAAATGATGTTTCTAACAACTATTATATCTATAATAAGGGAAATGTAACTTATTCTGGTGTAGGGCATTCAAAAACAGGAGAAATGACAGTTTTTGAAAGAAAGCTGTTTGTAAATACCATTGTAGCTGCTCTTCGTGCAGGAATTGAAGGACCTGGAGCAACAATTACGAATGGATTTAATGTGCCTGAGAACGGAGAAGACTGTTTTGCTGTATATGCAGATGTGGATGCAGATTCTCTTGATACAGAATTTAACAGGAAAGAAGATATTGAGTTTTATGTTACTGATGATGGAACAAATAAAGATTGGGTTAATGTTGCCATTGAGTTGTATGATGAAGACGCTGGTGAATATAAAGAGATAAGACCAAGTGATTTTGGAGGTAAATTAGAGATAAAGAGAGCAAATGGATCTGTTTTATCTGGTGAAAAGCAATGGCAAAGAACCGTGGGTGGTGTAACGACTACGCATTATGGATATCAGATGGAGCGGACAGATGAATCTGCTGGTGAAGATAATATAAAAGGGTATATTTTGCGAATGTCAAGAGAATATGTAAAAGATCAGAGTTCCCAGAAGATTAGGATTGTGGTTTATGATGATGAAGGAGCTATGGGTTATACTAATGGAATTTTAATTCGCAGACCTTTATTTAAACTGGATTAAAAGATAGATTAATTATTCGTAATTTTGAATGGTTAAAGTTTAAATTGAAAACATGAAGAAACCCTTAGGGTAGTGTAATTAACAAGCTGCTCTGGGGGTTTTTGTATTTATGGTAGTGAATCCGGATGGGCTGGAGTTATAGTGGTGTCTTGTAAGCGGGAAAAATGGTAATACTTTATAATAGTATTGTAAAAAAACCCTTGTTTGACAAAGAAAGGTATACTTAGTATAATGAAAGAAGTATGTCTTTTGGTTTATTTATCAGAGAGGAGTGGATATATGAAGTTTCTAAATCAATTAGAACGAAAATTTGGCAGATATGCAATTTCGGATTTGATGAAGTATGTACTGATCTTATATGGAGTAGGTACTGCTATCGGCTTTTTTGCACCAGCTTTGTATTGGAGATATCTGTCATTGGATTTTTCTATGATTGCAAGAGGACAGATTTGGAGATTGGTTACATTTATTATGCAGCCTTATTCCATAAATGGGCAGCCTTTGAATATTATATTTTTTGCAATTGAAGTGTATTTATATCTTATGATTGGAAGAGGATTAGAGCAGGCATGGGGAAGATTCCGGTTTAACCTGTATTTTCTTAGTGGAATCCTTTTTAATATATTAGCAGGGTTAATGATTCATTTTGTTTTTCAAATGGTATATCCAGTAGGATTGACTTATATTTTGCAATCTATGTTTTTGGCATTTGCTGTTTTATATCCGGATATACAATTACTGCTTTGGTTTGTGATACCAGTTAAGATAAAGTGGCTGGGATATTTATATGGAATTATACTAGGGTATAACATTATTTCACAATTTCTTGAAGGAACCTCTACTGGATATGTATTGGGAATTGCTATACTTATTTCGGTAGCAAACTTTTTGTTATTTTTCCTATGGTCAAGAAAAAGTCAAATGATTTCCCCTGCACATGCCAGACGTAGAAGAGCAATGAAGAGGGCAGCCAGAGGAATGTCTAACTCATCTGGTGAGCCAAGACATAGATGTGCTATTTGTGGAAGAACGGAACAGGACAACCCAGACTTGCAATTTCGCTTTTGCTCAAAGTGTGAGGGAAATTATGAATACTGTAACGACCATTTATTTACACATACTCATGTAAAAAGATAAAGAAAAATCATAAAAAATACAAAAAATAATGGTACAGTTTATATTAAGAAAATATAATATCGTGTGTATACACAGAAGGAGGAGAAGATGACACTTGTAAATATTCTCACAATGCTCTATTTAATATTGGTAGTTGTCTGTTATGTTGTTTTCATTCAGAACTCCAGTACCCAAGAGACAATGGGTGTAAAAAAGAAAATCAATTGGTTAAATTTAGGTATTTTATTGATGTTAGGATTGGTTGTCCGTTATATTCTGGCTTGTATTGATTCTGGATATGAGGTTGACATGAATTGTTTTTCCTATTGGGCAGATATGGTGTATAGAGATGGATTTCGTAATTTTTATACTGCCGATGTATTTACAGATTATCCGCCTGGATATATGTACATTTTATGGGTAGTGGGTGCAATTCGTAAAATGGTTCCAGCATTAGCTAGTTCTACCATTTTAGTAAAGATGCCAGCAATGCTTTGTGATTTAGTTACAGCAGGTTTAGTATATAAGATTGCTCATAAGCATTTTAATGAAATATCTTCTATTTTATTTGCTGGTTTTTACCTGTTTAATCCAGTTATTTTAATTGACTCCGCTATGTGGGGGCAGGTAGATTCTGTTTTTACTATGTTAGTTGCTTTTGTAGCATATTGTGTGGCAGAGAAGAAACTGACACGATCTTATTTTATTTTTGCGATTGCCGTATTAGTAAAACCACAAGCTCTTATTTTAACACCAATTCTTTTGTGTGGTATATTAGATCAAGTGATTTTTAATAACTTTAAATGGAAGCGTTTTTGGATAGAGTTAGGTATGGGACTTCTTGCCATTGCAATGATGGTGTTGCTGGCAGCACCGTATGGTGTGAAAGAAGTATGGAATCAATATCTGCATACTATGGGAGAGGAATATCCTAAGGCTACCGTAAACGCATATAACTTATGGGCAATGTTTGGTTTGAATTGGCATGAACAGACAGAAGTAGGCTTGGGCTTGCGATATAGCACATGGGGAATGATATTTATTGTACTGATAGTTGCTGCATGTCTTACATTCTGTTATTTATGCCGTAAGAAGCAGAATGGAGAGAAGTATTTCTTTTATGGTGCATTTGTAGGATTAGGGTTCTTTACCCTTTCTGTACGTGTGCATGAAAGATATATGTTCCCTGTTTTAATTTTATTGCTCCTTGCTTATTTATATAAGCCAAGGAAGAATATATTATATGCTTTTCTTTTGCTGACCATTGTGGCAGCCAATAATGTATGGCATGCTTTTAAATTCTATATTCCAGAAACTTTTGATTGGGAGGCAGTTTTCCCAAGGGTTATTGGACTATTTGAGGTATGTGTATTTGGCTTTGTAGTATATCTGGGAATTAAATATTATATTTTGGAGAGAAATGAAGAAGAGACTTCAACTAATACAGGAAAAAAAGTGGAGAATATTGTTCCTGCTTTTCTTGTACATCCTTCTGATGCACCAAAAGTATTTGCCAGTGATAAGAAGCAAAAATTCACAAAACAGGATTGGATTGCTGTACTTGCAATTACCATTATATATGGTGCCATTGCTTTATTTAATCTTGGAAATATGGACTCTCCAGAGACACATTGGGATTCTGAAACTATGTATGACCAATCTTTGGTATTTGATGTTTCTAATAAACAAGGGAATATTACGGAGATAGAGTATTTTCTTGGTAACTATGAGAACCGCTCCTTTTCAGTACATCAAAGTGCAGATGGTGTAAACTGGTATTTAGTTAGTGTAAATGGTGGTGATACAGTTGCCCAGGGAGAAGAAGCGGCTAAGTTTACGATGGAGAGTGTATTCTGCTGGGGAAGCACAACCGTATCTATTACAGAGCCGTATGTGCGTTTTGTATGCAATTCAGATAGAACAGTAATCAATGAATTGGTATTCAGGGATGAGACAGGTAATGCTGTTGTTCCAGTGAATGCTTCTGAGTTTGAGGCACTTTTTGATGAACAGGATTTATGTCCAGAACTTAGTACATTCCGTGACAGCACTTATTTTGATGAGATCTATCATGCCAGAACAGCTTATGAGATGACAAATCCAGGAACTTATTGTTATGAAAATACACATCCGCCACTTGGTAAATTTATTATTTCTATTGGTATCCGTATTTTTGGTATGTGTCCATTTGGTTGGAGAATTATGGGAACCCTGTTTGGTATTGCAATGCTTCCATTTTTCTATTTATTTACCAAAAAGCTGTTCCGGGAAACTTGGATAGCAGCCATTACTACAGTATTATTTGCGGCTGATTTTATGCACTTTGCCCAGACACGTATTGCAACCATTGATGTGTATGTAACATTCTTTATTATTTTGATGTATTATTTTATGTATCAATATACTAGAATGAGTTTCTATGATACACCATTGAAAAAAACATTTGTTCCGTTAATATGTTGTGGTATTTCTATGGGATTGGGATGTGCCTGCAAATGGCCTGGTGTTTATGCTGGTATTGGACTTGCAATTTTATTCTTTGCTACTATGTTAAGAAGATATTTAGAATACCGTCATGCAAGTGGAAGTCCAAACAGTTCAACAAATGGTATTGGGCATAGTAAGATTTTAAGTTCTTTTCAAGGAAATTTGATTAAAACATTAGCATTTTGTATATTAGCATTTATTGTAGTTCCAGTTATCATCTATACGGCATCCTATATTCCATTCAATGATGGAAACCAGATTGGTTTAATTAGTTATGTAACAGATACACAGCTTGCAGATGATGGGGAACATACCATATCTAATATACCCCTTGACAATGGAGAAAACATTACTCTTGATACACGTTATACAAAAGTAGCATTAAAGAGTGAACTGGGAGATCCGGAATCTTTTACTGGCAAACTTGCAATTAAGTGGAATGGTTCTTCTTTTAACCGTTTGTTGGGACGAATGGTACGTAATCAGGAAACAATGTTTAGTTATCATTCTGACCTTGTAGCAGAGCATCCATTTTCTTCTTGGTGGTATGAGTGGCCATTAATGTTGCGTCCTATTTGGTACTATACTAAGACGATTAGCGGTAATGTGCAGGAAAATATTAGTGCTTTTGGTAATCCAATGGTTTGGTGGGCTGGCATTCCGGCGTTTGTTATTATGATTTATTTTGCATTGAGAGAGAAAGACAGGAAGAGCGGGTTCTTGTGTATTGGATATTTGGCACAGCTTGTACCATGGATGAATGTATCACGTATTACTTTTATTTATCATTATTTCCCGAGTGTACCATTTATTACCATTATGATTGGTTATACAATGTATCGTATAGTAACACTTAAGAAAGAAGAGGGATACCAAAAAACTGCGAAACGTGTTTGTGTTGCTTATGCAGTAGGAGCAGTATGTCTGTTTGTTCTGTTCTATCCAGTTTTGTCTGGTTATCCGTTTGATGCAAATTTTGTGGCAGAACATCTCCGTTGGTTAGACAGATGGCAATTGGTTTCTATGTAAGGAAATAGGTAACTATTCAGGTAGAAACACGCATTTACTGCGTGTTTCGTAAGAAAAATGAAAGTTGATTGTTACGTGCTACGCACTCCCGCAATCACTAACTGTATTCGTATTCTGGGCTACCGCCCTACATACTCATACAGTTTAGCCAGCCAAATGTCTATATTTCTTTGCAAGCAAGCTTGCACGAAATATAGCCGTTTGTCAGGACTTTCATAGTAAATTTTGATTGTTCTAAGCCCTTCACTGAAGGTGAATTTTCATGGGCTTAGAACGTAACTGTTCATGGATCTGAACAGTTACGGAAATAGAAGGAGAGCATTATGAATAGTATAAAAAATCTCGTTTATGAATTAAACAGAGGAAAACAATTAGATATCAATATACCTTTCTATAAAGATGTATTAAAAGAAATTTATAATCAGACTTCTTTTCTTCATCTTGCCATGGAGTACTATGTACTTTATGAAATTTTGCAGGAAAGAGAGGGAAGAGATAATGCATATTTATCTGAGGACTTGTCTGTTGTTCATAAAGTAATGGAACAAGTTTTTTGTAGAGAAAAGGATTTATCTTTACAAGAAGTAGAAGAATGTATTACAGAAATAGAAGAGGTTCGTAGTGATGTAATTCGTAAAATGGAACTTTTGACAATGTATACAGATAAATTGCAGATTTATGAGCATGTTGTTAACCGGATGGAACTGCAATTTGAGACAGATTTTGAGGAAACAGACGTGGAATCTTTTGTAAAGCAGACTTTACAATTTATTTTCAGTGGTGAAGACAACGTAGTTATTAATGAGAATATAAAAGAAGTTCTTGCAGAACTTCCAGTTCGTATGGCACGTTCTAAGTATTTTCAGTTGATTGAAAATAGTATGTCTGTTTATAAAGGTTCGGACAAATCTGCCCTAGATCGTTTTGTATACATGTTGGAAACCAGTGCTATGTTGTATGAACCTGAAGGCGTTGGGGAATATTTTAATGAGATTCAGGAATTTGCAGATAGTCTCGACCAGTGTATCTTTGCAGAGATGTCAGAGCATGATTTTAGTGATTTATATGATTCATTGGAGGAATATGCTGGTAGGATTGAAGAGATAGCAAATTTATATGTGGATATCCAGACAGTATTAAATTCCTTGTATGGTTATTTACTTTCTTATAGCGGGCGAGGTTGTACAGATAACAGCGAAGAGGCTTGTCTTGATATTTTAAGAACATTACATCAGATGTTTGTAGAATCAGAATGGAAAGCTATTCCAGAAGAAGTGGCAGAAAAACTAGTACTTACAGAAGGAAAACAAGAAAAACTTGCTGAGGATATGATACAACTACAGGGTGCATTTTATAAGTTAGTGGAGGGCCATCAGGATAAGATAGAAAAGCTGGGATTAGTAGAGGAATTTGTAAGACTTGAAATGGAACAGCAGTTATTATCTGTGGGAAGTACATTTGTTGATTTTCATACGGAAGAGGAAGAGGTAATTGCAGAGGAGGATTATGTTCTTGAGAAAACAGAGGAATTAATCGGAAAATTAAAAGATAGATTTGCAAAACAGGAAATGTGTGTAAATCGTGCAGTTATTGCAGCTACTATTAGTAAATTCCCTGTTTTCTTCACTTCTTCTAAAGAAGTGGAGGAGTATATACGAGAAGCATTGACCCGATGTAAGGATATTGCAGAAAGACAAGCAAGTATGAATTTAATACAGCTTTTATGGGATGGTACAGAATAATATGATTGTATGGTATAAGCATTTGTATTACAAAAATCATGCAGGACATCAAATTGAGGAATGGAAGAAAAAGGTAGAAAAAGAAAAGCCTATGTTCCCGATTTATTGTGTATGTCTTGCATCGAATCCTTGTAATTTATTGGATATTATGAATGTAAATGAATTATTATTTTCTTATTATCAAAAGAGAAAAGTTGTTATTGTCGGATTGGCTGCAAATCGTAAGGAAGCCATGGAATTAGCAGCAGAAATTGTAGAGGAAGTTTATACAAAGACTGGTGATTTTGATATTCGGGGTTTTGTGGAAGAAAATCAGAACGATAGAGAGGTGTGAGCAGGTTGCATATTTTGTTGCTGATTTTGAAAATTATTGGCATTCTTATATTAGTAGTATTGGGTTTCCTGCTTACTTTATTTCTATTGGTATTATTTGTACCAATTCGTTACAGAATAGATGGAGAGAAAGAAAGTCAAAGCAATTTAAAAGGAAAAGTACGGCTGAATTGGCTCATGCATATACTATCTATACGCATTCTTATAGATGAAGAAATATCTACGGATATTAAGATATTTGGAATACCTGTTTTTTTGAAAAAAAGTAAAGAGGATTTTAAGTCTAAGAAGGAAGATAAGAAAGTATCAAAACATAAAAAAAGAGAAAAAAATACAAATCATCCAAACCGAAAAAAGAAAGAGGCAGGGGTTGAAACAAAACATAAGAATCCAAAAGATGAAAGTACTGTCTTTATAAAGGAATCTAAAACAGAAGAGAAAGAAGTACAAACGGAAGAACTCAAAGAAATAGTCCCAGTAGATATAAAAGAAAAGAAGAAAGTTAAGGAGCAACCCCTGCAACAAAAAGAAAAAAAGAAAAAAAATATTTTTTACAAAATTCGGAAAAAAATGATTTGGTTTTGGCATGAGGCAAAAAAAATATATAATCAAATTCTTTCTTTTTTGCAAAGTTTGAAATATCATTGGACAGAATGGTTCGATAAGAAGGAAATACTTATTCAGGCATGGCACAATAAGGAAAATCAAAGAGGAATTCATTTTGTGTGGGAAAGCACAAAAGGATTGTTACAACATATCGCACCAAAGAAGTGGACAGGATATATTCATTTTGGAATGGATAACCCAGAAAGTACTGGTAAAATTCTTGGACTAATTGGTATATTTGGTGGTATAATAGGTATATTACCAGAAATCCAGCCGGATTTTGAAAAGAAGATTTTTGAAGGAAAAGTTATGTTAAAGGGCAGAATTTATAGCTTTTATTTGATACAACTGCTTATACGAATTTGGAAGAAAAAGGAAGTTCATAAGTTAATTGACAATATTAAGAAAGTATGGGAGGAATTATCATGGCAGAAAACAATATAGGCGAGACTGTGGAAGCTTTGTTTCAAGGATTGGATAGTTTTTTAACCACCAAAACAGTGGTTGGAGATGCCGTAAAATTTGAAGATGGTACGATTATTTTACCATTAGTGGATGTAAGCTTTGGTGTAGGTGCAGGTGCGTTTGCAAATGGGGAAAAGAAGAAAAATAATGCAGGTGGAGGTATGGGTGGATCCATGCAGCCAAGTGCAGTGCTTGTGATTCAAAATGGAACAATAAAACTGGTTAATGTGAAAAATCAGGATGGTATAACAAAGATTTTGGATATGGTGCCAGATTTTGTTAATAAAGTAATTTCAGGGAAAAAGGAAGTAACGGACGATACAGAAGAGTTTGAGTAACCGTTTGGTCATGCAAAAGTATATGTGCAACTTCGACAAGGGAGCTTCCTCACAGAGAGCAAGTTGTACATTGTGGCAAAATAGGAATGGAATGGCTGAATGAGTGCGAAAGAATAAAAGAAAATTAAAAATTTTTCTTGCATTATGTAGAAATATTTGATAGAATAGATTTGTTTGGTGCGTGGAATATGTATCTGCGCATAATAAACATAAGGAGGTGCTTTCGATGGCTAAATGTGCAATTTGTGAAAAAGGAGCTCACTTCGGTATCAAAGTGAGTCACTCACATAGAAGAAGTAATAAGATGTGGAAATCTAATGTAAAATCTGTAAAGGTTAAAGTGAATGGAGCTGCTAAGAAGATGTATGTTTGTACTTCTTGTTTAAGATCCGGTTTAGTGGAACGTGCTTAATTCATTTGAAAAGGATGTCATACTTTGGTGTGGCATCTTTTTTGCTTTATAGGAAAGTTCGTCCTATAAAGTATAAAAGTTCCAAAAATATATGTGTAAGTTTTAGGAGAGTATATAAAGGGACAGTCCTCCTTTAACATGTAAAGAGATTATAGCCAAGAACAAGACAAAATATGATAAGAAAAATGGCAAGTAAGCCACTGGTTACAAAAAGCATAATAGTCATTCCTATAGCAATCCAAAAGAGAATAAAACCGAACATACGTTTCATAGATTTACCTGGCCTTTCAAAAGATTTTCATTATGATTTACATGATTAAATAAAAAACTATTGTATATATAAGTGTATGCTGTATAAGATAAAAAGTGACAGGAAAGATAATAAAGTCTTTATCTGTAATACAATTTGCAAATAATTGAAATTTGTAATATTTTTAGTCATGTTTGTATATTTTGGCAAAACATGTATGATATGGCTAAACTGTTATGTTTATTTTTAATTCAGGGTAGAAAAGTAAGTAAAAAAAAGTTATACTATATGGTAGGAATGAAAAATATAAAAAAGAAAGGGTTATGATAATGAAAGGACATATTTCAAGTCAAAAGGGAAGTGTACAAATTGATAATGAAGTTATGGCAAAGTATGCTGGTTCGGCTGCTGTAGAGAATTTTGGAATCGTAGGAATGGCATCAGTAAATATGAAAGATGGTTTGGTGACGCTTCTAAAAAGGGATAACGTAAGTCATGGTGTAAATGTTGTGATAAATGAGAATAATAAGTTGAAGATTGACTTACACATTATTGTAGCTTATGGAGTGAGTATTTCTGCAGTGTGCGAGAATCTGATTAGCAATGTGAAGTATAAAATTGAAGAATTCACAGGTATGGAAGTAAAGAAGATTAGCGTATTTGTTGAAGGTGTAAGAGTACTGGATTAAGGAGGTTACGATTGTGGTTATCAAGGCAATTGATGCGGCAATGCTACAAAAAATGTTTCTTGCAGGAGCAAAAAACATTGAAGCAAAAAAAGAATATATAAACGAATTAAATGTATTTCCAGTTCCTGATGGAGATACTGGAACGAACATGACATTAACAATTTTGTCAGCTGCTAAAGAAGTAGCAGCAATAGAAAATCCCACAATGGATAGCTTGTCAAAAGCAATTTCCAGCGGTTCACTTCGTGGTGCAAGAGGTAATTCAGGTGTTATTTTATCCCAGTTATTCCGTGGATTTACACGTGGATTGAAAGGCGTAGAGGAGATTACAGTTCCGGTTATGGCAGAAGCTTTTGGCAAAGCAGTAGAGACTGCTTATAAGGCAGTTATGAAGCCAAAAGAAGGAACAATTTTGACTGTGGCAAAGGGCGGTGCAGATAAAGCGGCAGAGCTTTCTGGTAAAGTAGAAGATATCAAAGAATTTTGTAAGGAAGTTCTTTCATACATGGAATATGTATTGTCTCAAACACCTGAGATGCTTCCGGTATTAAAAGAAGCCGGAGTGGTAGATTCTGGTGGACAAGGTTTATTGACTGTATTGCAGGGTGGATATGATGTATTGCTTGGAAAAGAGATTGATTTTGAGGCAATCAAAGCAGAACCGGTAAAAGCAGTAGCATCTACTATGAATTCCAGTGAAGTATCTACTGCAGATATTAAATTCGGATATTGTACAGAATTTATTATTATGTTAGAAAAAACATTTACCATGGATGATGAACTGCATTTTAAAGATTTCTTGGAGAATCTTGGAGATTCTATTGTTGTAGTAGCAGACGAGGAAGTTGTAAAGGTACATGTGCATACAAATGATCCTGGTCTTGCTATTCAAAAAGCATTGACTTATGGTGCACTTACAAGTATGAAGATCGATAATATGCGTCAGGAGCATAATGAAAAGGTAATTCGTGAGGAAGAAAGAAGAATTGCCCAAGAAAAAGAAACAAAGAAAGAAGAAATAGCTACAAACCAGCAGAAAAAACCATTTGGATTTATTAGTGTGTCTGTTGGCGAAGGATTAAGCGAAATCTTCCGTGGGCTTGGTGTCGACTATTTGATAGAAGGCGGACAAACTATGAATCCAAGTACAGCAGATATGTTGGATGCCATTGCAAAAGTCCATGCAGAGACGATATTTATTTTACCAAATAACAAAAATATCATCCTTGCGGCAGAACAGGCAGCAGAGCTTACAGAAGACAAAGAGATTATTGTCATTCCTACCAAAACTATTCCACAGGGAATTACTGCCTTAGTGAATTTTATGGAAGAGAAGAGTGCAAAGGAAAATGCAGACAATATGACTAGTGAAATTGAAAATGTGAAGTCTGGACAGGTAACCTATGCAGTAAGAGACACTTCTATTGATGGCAAAGAGATACATGTGGATGATATTATGGGAATTGGTGAGAAAGGCATTGAAACAGTTGGACAGGATATTGAACAGACCACTTTGGATTTGTTAGATACCATGCTGAATGAAGATTCCGAATTAGTATCTATCTTCTATGGTGAGGGAGTAACAGAGAAAGATGCAGATGCAATTGCAGAGAAACTCTCAGAAAAATATCCAGATACAGAAGTAGAAGTACAGTTTGGTGGACAGCCAATTTATTACTATATATTATCTGTAGAGTAATAAAAACCAAAGAAAGATAGAGTTATTATAATATTTAGTAACTATTCAGGTAGAAACACGCATTTACTGCGTGTTTCGTAAGAAAAAAGTGAAAGTTGATTGTTCTAAGCCCTTCGCCAAAGGCGAATTTTCATGGGCTTAGAACGTAACTGTTCATGGTTCTGAACAGTTACAATATTTATAAGTAATGTTCATGGTTCTGGACAGTTACATTTCTAAAACGAGGGTGTAGAATCCCTCGTTTTGTAGTTTAATTATATTAAGTAAGGTATAAAAAGTGGGTGTGAACAGTAACGGGAAGAAGGAAGGTATGTTATGAAAATTACAGATTCTATTGTTGCGATTAAGGGGATAGGAGAAAAGACCCAGAAAAATTTTGAAAAACTGGATATACAAACAGTGGGAGATTTGCTGGAACATTACCCTAGAGATTATGATGAATATAAGCCTATATGTCCAATTGGGGAATTGAGGGAAGGCGAAGTTGCAGCGATTGAAGGAAGTCTTGACCGATTGCCTAAAATGAAGGTAGTAAGAAAATTAAAGATACTTACCTGCTCTATAAAAGATGGGAGTGGCAGTATTGGATTGACTTGGTTTAACATGCCTTTTTTAGTTGGTTCTCTTCATGCTGGAACAAAATACATTTTTCGTGGAAAAGTAATCCGGAAAAATGGTGTATTGGTAATGGAACAGCCACAACTGCTTACCAAAGAGCAGTTTTATAATAAATTACATATTTTACAACCGATTTATCCTTTGACAGCAGGAGTTACAAATAATGCAGTAACAAAAGCCATTACCAATGCAGTAAAAGAAGTGGATTATGAGGAGGATTATCTTCCAGCAACTCTTAGAAAAGAATATAATCTTGTTAGTTATAAACAAGCCATAAAAGGGATTCATTTTCCTAGTAACAGAGAAATCATGATGAAAGCAAGAAGGCGTGTAGTATTTGATGAATTTTTCCTTTTTTCCTTGTCTATGAAACAATTAAAAAAGAATAAACAAAAAAAGAAAAATAATTATAAAATAACAAATGATAGTGCCAGCAGCCAGTTAATAGAAAGCCTGCAATACGAATTAACCAATGCACAGAAAAAGGTATGGGAAGAGGTAAAAGCAGATCTTGGAGATATAGGAGTAATGAACCGTCTGATTCAAGGAGATGTAGGATCTGGTAAAACCATTATTGCAGTATTGGCATTACTTATGGTTGCAAAAAATGGATATCAGGGGGCTATAATGGTGCCTACAGAAGTGCTGGCTAAGCAACATTTTGAAAGTATGGAAGAACTTTTAGAACCTTTTGGTGTAAAAATGACTTTATTAGTTGGATCTATGACAGTGAAAGAGAAAAGAGAAGCATATACCCAGATTAAAAATAGCGAAGTGCAAATTATTGTAGGTACACATGCGTTGATTCAGGAGAAAGTAGAATATGATAATTTGGCACTGGTGGTTACAGATGAGCAGCACCGTTTTGGGGTAAGACAAAGAGAATGTTTTGCAGGGAAAGGATTGGAGCCGCATATATTAGTTATGAGTGCAACTCCGATTCCAAGGACACTGGCGATTATTCTTTATGGTGATTTAGATTTGTCTGTTATGGATGAATTGCCGGGAAACCGTATTCCTATCAAAAACTGTGTGGTTAATACCGGATACCGCCAGACAGCATACCGTTTTATCGAAAAGGAAGTAGAAGCAGGCAGACAGGCGTATGTTATTTGCCCTATGGTGGAAGAAAGTGAAAATATTGAAGCAGAGAATGTATTAGATTACACAGAGCAATTGAAAGGTTATCTAAAACCGGAAATTGAGGTAGCATATCTTCATGGAAAAATGAAACCAAAAGAAAAAAATAACATTATGGAAAGCTATGCAAAAGGGGAAATTCAGGTATTGGTGTCTACTACAGTTATTGAGGTTGGCATTAATGTACCTAATGCCACTGTTATGATGATTGAAAATTGTGAAAGGTTTGGTCTTGCCCAATTACATCAGCTTCGGGGAAGAGTAGGAAGAGGTGGTTATCAGTCCTATTGTATTTTTATGATAGGACAGGAAGGAAAAGAGACTAGGGAGCGAATGGAAATTATGGGAAAAACCAATGATGGATTTCGGATTGCAAAAGAAGATTTGCGGTTGCGTGGACCAGGAGACCTGTTTGGAGTACGTCAAAGTGGTGTGCTGGAATTTAAGATGGCAGATGTTTTTAACGATGCATCTATTTTGCAGGAAGCACACGAAGCAGCCCAGCAATTCGGAGAAGATGATATGAAGTTAATGTGCAAAAAGTATAAGAGATTGCGGGATAAGATTTTTGACTATTGCCAGGATGTGTCGTTATAACAAATAGTATTCTTTTCTGCTTATTTCTATATATTCACTCTTTTTAGGTAGAACCTTGCACTCTGCTGCA